>JABJKL010000040.1 GCA_018660405.1 Pseudomonadota bacterium
CTTTGCTGTGAAGCAGCCAGTTTGAACTGCGGATGAGTGCGTAGGCCAGGATAAAACACCTTATCCACTCCACCGACAGCTCCTAACGAAGCAAGGTACTCCGCAACAACTTGGGCATTTCGACTTGTTTCATCCATCCTCAACTGAAGCGTCTCCAATCCCTTCAAAAATATCCAGGCGTTAAATGGGCTCATACTCAATCCAGCGGCACGCATAATCGGCAATAACTTGTCATCAATCAGACTCTGCGGCCCCACCACTGCCCCACCGATTGCGCGTCCCTGGCCGTCCAAATACTTGGTGGCTGAATGCAGGACGATATCTGCCCCAAGATTTAACGGAGTCTGTAAGGCGGGTGAACAAAAACAATTGTCAACAGCGACCAAAATTTCCTCGCTAAAGCTTTTGGCAATCGCACTAATCGCTCGTATATCACCGACTTCAGTAAGCGGGTTTGCAGGCGTCTCAAACAGCACCAGCCGTGTATTGGGCTGGAGCGCTGCCTGCCATGCATCATTATCGACCAGATCGACCAAGGTATATTCGATCCCAAACCGGGAAAATATATTTTTAAATAGTATCAGCGTGGTGCCAAACATGTTTCGGGATAGAGCTATATGATCACCCGCATCAAGCACTCCGAGGCACAATAAAACATAAGCGGCCATGCCGGATGAGGTGGCTATACAGGCTTCACCCTCCTCCAGAGCAGCGAGACGCTCAGCAAAGCTATCTACGGTTGGATTACTAAAGCGAGCATAAATATACCCGTCTTCATCGCCCGAAAATCGAGCCGCAGCCTGTGCAGCCGACTCAAACACAAAACTCGACGTTGCTACGATGCTTTCAGAATGTTCCCCAAAATTGCTACGATGCTGGCCAGCCCTGACAGCACGAGTAGCCGGGCGAAAATCTAACCAGTCCTGTTCGCTATGTTTTTTACCGCTCTTTTTATTATCCTTTCTATTACTTTTTTTATTGTCCATAGTCGTGCTTTATCCTTTTCAAATTACCTGCAAAGCGTTATTAGGCCACAATTTCCAAATCACTTTCATCGGAATCTTCTTCGATCGAGCCATCTATAATACGCAATTTTTTAGCACCATCGTTACGCGCCTGCTCGAGGGCTTTAAGATATTGCTCGCTGACATCTCCAGTGACGTACTGCTTATTGAAACACGATGTATCAAAATTTTTAATATCTGGATTGCCCGCCGTGGCACACTCGACCAGATCCTCAAGATCTTGATACCAAAGACGATCTGCACCAATAAGTTGGCCCACTTCCTCTGCACTTCGCCCATTAGCAACCAACTCAGAGGCTGTTGGCATATCAATCCCGTAAACATTCGGATACCGCACGGGTGGGGCAGCTGATGCAAAATAGACTTTATTCGCACCCGACTCGCGTGCCATAGCGACAATTTGACTCGAAGTTGTACCACGCACAATCGAATCATCGACCAGTAAAACGTTTTTATCGCGAAACTCCAAACTAATGGAATTTAACTTCTGACGCACAGATTTTTTACGCTCCTCTTGCCCAGGCATAATAAATGTGCGACCAATGTATCGATTCTTTATAAACCCTTCCCGGTACGGAACACCTAAATGATAGGACAGCTGTATTGCCGATGTACGACTGGTATCAGGAATCGGAATGACCACGTCAATATCATCTACGGGTAAATTCTGCTTTATCTTTCTGGCTAACGCATCCCCCATTCTCAAACGAGTTTTATAAACTGAAATGCCATCAATCATTGAGTCTGGTCGTGCAAAATAAACATGTTCAAATATACAGGGAGCATATGCGCTCTCTTTGGCGCACTGCTTCTTGTGCACTTTACCGTCGAACTCCACGAGCACTGCCTGGCCGGGATGGATATCGTCTACAACGTCAAAACCCAAGCCATCCAACGCAACACTTTCTGAAGCGATGATATGCTCAGCACCTGTTTCTGTATGACGTATACCTCGTATAAGCGGACGAATTCCGTGAGCATCTCTAAACGAGACAATCCCAAAACCCATAATTAACGCGACCACTGCAAAACCACCACTACATCGCTTATAAACACCTTCTATAGCCTTAAATACGGCCTCAGGAGGTAACTTCGCTATGCCTGCGGGTATATGCCTGAGCAATTCATGGGCAAACACATTGAGCAAGATCTCCGAATCCGAATTTGTATTCAGGTGACGACGATCTTCGCGATAAAGATCGTCTCTTAACTCGTCGGCATTCACCAAATTTCCGTTGTGCGCTAGCGCAATTCCAAACGGTGAATTCACGTAAAAGGGTTGCGCTTCGGACGCAGCGCTTGACCCCGCGGTCGGGTAGCGGCAATGCCCGAGGCCCGAATTGCCCTCAAGTTTCTGCATGTGACGGGTACGAAATACATCCTTAACGAGGCCATTCGCTTTACGCAAATAAAGCCGGTTTTCAGCACTGGTGGCTATGCCTGCGGCATCCTGTCCACGATGTTGAAGAATCGTCAAGCCATCGTAAAGCGCCTGATTCACTGAACCTTGTCCAACAATCGCTATGATGCCACACATAATTTTTGTTAGCGTTCTACTCTAGGAATAGCTAAAAATGGGTTTGTATTAAATTCGAACATATCAACTCATTGGTGTTTCAGCAATCACCTTGGGTAATAACGGGCTAATCAAATCAACGGTTGGATCAAAATAAGTAATGAGCCGCGAAGCCTGCCAGAATTCAGATTCGTTCAAGTCAATACCCCGGGCTATGATAATAAATACCGCAACCAACAAAACCGCCCGAAGCAAACCGAAAGCGGCCCCCAACAGCCGATCTGGCCCCTGAATGGCCTTTACCGCAATCAACTTATACAAAAGGCCGCTGACAATACTTAGGAAAAACAAGCTCACCACAAATACAATCACAAAAGCTATGCCACTTTGCAGCGCCACTCCCGGTACGTATTGGGCGACTAAAGGAGCGACTTGACTTGCACTGGTCAAACCAACCCAAAACGCGAGTACCCATGAAATTATCGAAAAAGCCTCTCGGATTAATCCGCGTTTTACGCCAACACCAACAGAAATGGCAACGATGATAATCAGTATAATGTCCAAACCACTCATGTCGTGTTTTAGGGGAAAGCAGTAATCAAACCCGGCAAACCGATCTGTTGCTCCAAACGAGCACGGACCCGAGCCGCATCTACTCGTCGCTCGTATGGGCCAATCCAAATCCGTGTTCCTTCACCTTTAGACGTGGCGATTGATTCGGAGTCTGGAGCAAATCCTTTTTCGTTCAAATCAGCCAACAGCTTATCTGCGCTCTTGGCATTAACAAGGGTAGCAACCCGCACCACCCAGCCTCGTTCGATTGCTTCGCCAGAATCGGGTGTCGAGCCTGGCTTATCCTTCGCTGGTTTTGACTCGCTGGCGATCGGCGAAGGGGCCTGAGCCTCTGAATCAGTGTCTTTTTCGGCGCTTCCACTGGATGCTTCTATGGGTGTTATCTTGGAAACAAAAACAGTGACTTCTTCGTCACTGGAAACATAATCGTTCTTTAGGGCCTCAATTATTTGCGCTTCGTCAGAATTAAATCCTGAAACGGAGCCGTCATCACCATCCAAAATAACCGGCAAAATAATCGCTGCGAGACCTATCAGGATTCCCGCACCGACCAACCGTTTCTTTGGATCGAATTCTTCAGCTGCCGACATAATAATGTGATCGTACCAGGGTCATCTACACAGTTGCCGATTGATGCCCAAGTATATCACCGACCAGCAAAAACGAACCAAAAACTATTAGTAAGTCATCCTCTTTCAAGAGCTTTTGGGTCTGTTTCCACAGATCAATCGCGTTACCCGTGGATAAAATGCTGGGTTGCACATTTAAAGTTCTTGCGGCCCGCACCAAGCGATGCTCCAACACCGTTGCTGGCAGTCCCCTTGGCGATTTCAATTCAGCGATCAGCCATTGATCCACATGCTCTAGAATATGGTACAAAGACGATTCTATTGACTTATCCTCCAACATAGCAAACAAGGCGTACACCGTCCCTTGAACACTAAATCCCTTAAGAAACTCTGCCAGCGCCTGAATTGCAGCCTCGTTATGTGCAACATCCAGAATAATGATCGGCTTCTCAGAAATTACTTGCTGCCGTCCAGAAATAGCTGCGCGACTAATCCCTTCAGACAATTCGTTAGCTGATATTTTAAAGCGCGACTGTGTGACCAAAAGATCTGCGACGCAGGCCGCGTTATCCAATTGTTCAGTCGAACCAGAAAATGGGGCAGGAAGTAGAGCACCACGGATTCGCCCTACTACGTCGGTCAACATCCAACCATTCTCTTCATTGCGATGGTCAAAATCTCGACCAATAATCCGTAACTGCGCATCAAGATCCATCGCTCGGTCTGTTATCATTTTTGGTATATCCCTATCACCGCATACCACAATTTGCCGTGGTCGCATCAAACCCGCTTTTTCAAATCCAATTTTCTCCCGGTGCTCGCCCAGCAAAGCTATGTGATCAAGTGCTATATTGGTTAACAATAAAGCATCAGCGTCAATAAGGTTCGTCACGTCCAAACGCCCGCCCAATCCCGCCTCCAGCACCAAAACCTCCAATCCAGCGTTCGAAAATACGACTAACGCAGCCAGCGTGGTGTACTCAAAAAAGGTTAGTGCTTCTGATTGCCGTGCTTTTTCTACTAGTAGGAAAGCACCTATCAATTTTTCATCGGTGGCTGGAACCCCGTTTACACACACCCGCTCGTTGAAACGGATCAAGTGCGGCGAGCTATAGCTTCCAACGGACACTCCCGCAGACAAAAACACTTTGCTTAATAATTCAACGCAACTCCCCTTTCCATTAGTGCCCGCAACGGTGATAACAAAAGGCAAATTATCGACTAATTCCAGCCTCGCTAACACTCTATGAGGCCGATCCAAACTGAATTCCATTTCTTCCGGATTCAAGGATTGTATATAAACAATCCAAGCGTCCAGGTCTTGCGTATCAAGCATCGATTTTTTACATCGGTTTCGTTTATTCAGCCCTGGACTTACCAGACTTGGCATTCGATCCATAGGCCTTACTCAAATCCGCCGATCTAATCTCTTCGAAACTGGCGGTGAGCTTATTACCGTCTTTTAAACCAGGCGAGCGTTCGACCCCACTGTTAAGATCAACCGCATGTGGCTGCAATCGGGCGATTACACTGGCTATTCGACCCGGGCCTAAACCACCCGCCAAAACCAGTGGTGCGCCGCTAGCTGTGGGCCAAACTGCCTCGTCAAACGGTTTTCCTGTACCGCCGTATGCATGCTCGGTTCGAGAGTCCAGCAGGAACGCACGAGCATCTGCGTAACCAAGATCTCCAACATTGAGTTCCATCGATCGTTCAGCTGGCAGGGCTTTAATATAGGGTAGGCCTAATTCCTGAGCAAAATCACTGCTTTCATCACCATGAAGCTGCACCAGATCAAACCCAATGGCGTTATGTAGCGACCTAATGTCATTGGCAGAGGCATTCACAAATACGCCGACGAGGTCTACAAATGCAGGAACAACACTCCGAATCAATCGCGCTTGCGACGCCTCGATAAAGCGCGGACTTTCTACGTGAAAAATCATCCCAATAGCATCGGCACCTAGCCGCACAGCAAGCTCAGCATCCTGGGGCCGGGTGATTCCACAAACTTTAATTCGCGTTCGCATAGTTAGGTGATTAGTTAGTTGTTCTGCACTAAGAGTCGTCACCAGAATTGTACAGGCTCTGGTATCTCCATATCGATACCAAACTCGCTTGGATACTCTACCCGGGTTAAATATAAGCCTTCGGGTGCGGCAGTAATACCCCCCTTTGTTCGGTCCTTGGCCTCTAGTACGGTACGCGCCCAATCAACGGGCTCCTCTCCCGCACCGATAGTTAGCAGCACACCTGCAATATTCCGGACCATATGCTGCAAAAAGGCATTAGCGATTACGTCAATCCATATCCAGCACCCCTGCGTTTGCACAATCAATTGGGTAACTGTTCTAACGGGTGAATGGGCTTGACAGCCAGACGCCCTAAACGAGCTATAGTCATGTTCACCCACCAAACACTGAGCCGCCGACTGCATTGCTGGAACATTAATATTGCGATACTCATGAGTGACTAGTTGACGATACACCGCACTAGCAACACTTCGATTAAAAATGATATACCGGTAGTTTCTTCTAAAAGCCTTGAACCTCGCGTGAAATTCATCACTAACACGCTGCGCAGCGGATAAACGGACATCACCCGGTAACGCAGTGTTAGCTCCCAATACCCACGCCCTGGCGGATCGCTCAGCCGAGCTGTCAAAGTGAATAATCTGCCCAGTCGCATGTACACCACTGTCGGTTCGACCCGCTGTAACAATTGAAATCGGTTCATTCGCGACGCTAGACAGGGCCTGCTCTACACAGCCCTGCACGGTTCTTTGGCCGGGTTGTGACTGCCAACCCTTAAATTCAGACCCGCGATACTCTACAACGGCAGCATAGCGCATACGCCATCACTCCTTAGATATAGGCTAGCCGGAGACACGCGTTTGGAAAGACTGTAACTGTAATAATGCGCGGTGCCACACGGATAAAGGTTCTGAACCAAATTCAGTGTCCGGAACGGAACTATAAGGTGATTAGTGTCAATTGAGCATTCAGCTGGTTAACTTAGACAACATTTTAGTTGCCTGTTCTTTTTGTTGATCATCACCATTTTCCATGACATCTTTAAGTATCGAATCAGCACCCTCAACATCACCCAACCCTACATAAACCTGCGCAAGATCCAGCTGAGTTTGAATATCCTCGTGATCACCCACAACATTTTCGCTCGCGTCTTGAACACTCGCACTTTTATCGACCATCAAGTCTGAAAACTCAGGTGGTTCACTAATCACCACATCGTGGCTATCCATATCCATTAACGACGAATCTAATTCAGTGCTTTCAAGGAAGCTTTTTAAGGATTCTTCAGGTGACTGATTATCCGTATTATTGGTGTCTACAGCAGGATGCTCAGCAGTATCTTCAAGATTGATCAAAAGACCTGAGTCCGCAACATCAAATGGTGAATCTTTTGTGTCGCCCGACACACGCGAGCTCTCGACCGGATCGTCGTCGTTTGCAAAGATCGGGTTAGTCAAGTTTAACTCCCGGCCCATGTTAACCACCTCGCGCCAAAGCTTGTCTTCAGAGTCCTTCTTATCAGTAAAAAATCTCTCCGCGAGGCGCTCAAATTCCGCCACGTTATTTTGCTTACAGTAAGTCTCGAGTAATTTCATGCGAATATCGCTGCGATCAGCCGATTTCTCAAGACCTTTTTTGAGTGTTTCTACCGCTTGATCGTCGCGACCGTACGCGAGATAAACTTCAGCCTCAGCCAGTGGATCCACGTCATCCGAAGGAGCAATCGACTCACCTTCGCTCTCACCCCCTATGTGGACGTTCAAAAATGATGCTTCTATATCGTGTTCACCAAGGGAGTCTGTGTCTTCTGGAATAGGCGCTTGATAAGCGTCCCCAGAGTACATGCTGTATTCCATGTCTTGCTGTGCTCGAAGTCTACGGAAAAACAATAACCCAAAAAATGCCACAATAGCCGCACCAATGGTTCCGAGTGTCGTTGTACTCCTAAAGTCTATACTTGCCAGGAAACTATTCATTTTATCCAGCCAACTATAGTCAGTAAACGTCAAACCTGGGGTCGAATCATTATCACCCGAACCGACAAAAACCTCCCCAGATGATTCAGCTCGAATCGAATTCGGGTTACCTAACCCTTGCTGCAAGGCAGCAAACGCTGGATCTTCTAGCGCTATCAGTTGATTAACCGCTTCCAACTGAATCTCCAATAAATCGATACGTGTGCGAAGTTCACTATTCTCGCGTTCGCTGGACAATAATGACGACTCCATTTCAGACATCTCACTTTGTAATGCGCGAACATCGTCGTTGCCACCAGCACCTGGATACGCAACCACATCGGCTGATCCAATTCGGAACTCATCTGGAGCTGTGGAATCAACTTCAGAATACTCACTGTTGCTTACGGCACTAACCGATCCAGAATCTTCTGTAGTCGGCTGGTCTATATCGGTAACTCCGTTTGATGTGTTATCGGCGGTAATAGTGCCGTCAGCGGTAATGTAGGTGGGTACCGACCCGCCTCGATCCGCAATATAGCCTAGCCATTGCACCCGCTGCGTCTGAAAGACCTGAAGCGCGACATCCTGTGACATACTTCGTATATCATCGAGATTGTTCACCTGCAATACCTCCCCCGCTTTGAGGAGATTCATATTCCCATCAATGAACGCACTTTCATTATCACGATACAAGACATACAAAGTTTCAAAATATCCCAGCTCTGGATAGGCTTGTCGCAATTGAACCGATATCGCACTTAAGGTCTCACCAACTTCGACTGGCCCATAGACACCAAATGCATCTTCATTCTGGTTCGCTTGCAAAGAATCACCGGCTGATGCCGAATTTTGATCGTCCGTAACGGTGGGTGGAATCACCGATGTTGGCAGTTGGCCGCCATTAACCGGCGAATCGATTAGCGCAGTATATTCACGTAAAATTGAACCGCCATCCCAGTCAACCCGGAGCAGCATTCTCAATATTGGCTCACCCATCGGTGAGCTACCAAAAATACGTAGCCAGTTTTGACCATTTTCAAAAAAAACCTCAAACTGGATTTCATCCATAAAATCTAGTCTGCGAATGCCGGCGATAGAAAACTCTTCAGGGCTGGCAAGGCCAAATGCGACTTCTTCAAGATTATCGACACCCGGATCCACGCTTAACTCCACGAGAAGATCAAGAGGCTCATCCAAAAAAGAGTTTACATGCAAACTACCAAGTCCCAACGCAAAGGCTTGTGAGGAACCCAGCACTATCAGCGCAGCGAGCAGAACAGACCCAGAAGCACGCAACTTTAACGCCCTGATAATGGGCTGACTGACGTTAAATCTAATCATCTGCATATCAAAGACCGCACATAGTTGCTGTAGTATATAAGTAGTCCACCCGACGCTCTCGTGTACTATTCATCCCTACGAAGCAAAATTTGAAGATATACCTCTGTTTTACTCGGAATATTAATAAGTTACCTAAGTGTACTCATAAATAACATTATCCTATCAATACGACAATGTCTAGGTGAAGATAGCCCTGCATTCACCAATCTCAACTACAAGTATTCGGCAATTAATATCTCCGCAATTTGCACACTATTGGTCGCGGCACCTTTGCGAACATTATCTGATACAACCCAAAGATTTAGTCCACGATCATGCGATATATCATCGCGAATTCTGCCCACAAATACGTCGTCATGACTCACCGCATTGCCAACTGCTGTCGGATAACCACCATCGACTCGTTCATCAATAACCGTAACGCCCTTGGCTGCTCGCAATAACTCACGTGCAGCATCAGCGGTTATTTTTTCACGCGTCTCGATATGAATGGCCTCGGAGTGACCGTAAAATACAGGTATGCGAACAGCTGTTGGATTCACCATAATATCGGGGTCTTCAAATATTTTCTTTGTCTCCCAAACCATCTTCATTTCCTCCCTGGTATAGCCATTATCCTGAAACACGTCGATCTGAGGAATGGCATTGAATGCAATTTGACATGGGTACACCTTACTCTGAATATTCTGACCACTTAGCAAAGCAGCCGTCTGGCCAGCCAATTCTTCCATCGCGTCCTTACCCGTGCCCGACACAGCCTGATAGGTCGCCACGTTAATACGGGTTATCCCAACCGCGTCATAGATGGGTTTGAGTGCCACCAACATCTGAATAGTCGAACAATTGGGGTTCGCGATAATGCCGTGCGCAAGATAACTGGCTATGGCCTGTGGGTTAACTTCTGGCACAACCAGTGGAATTTCATCCTGATCGCGGAAATGTGAAGTGTTATCAATCACTACGCAGCCAGCCGCCGCCGCTTTAGGTGCGTATGATTCAGAAATGCTGGCGCCCGCTGAAAATAATCCGATCTGAACTTTGGAAAAATCAAAGGCCGCCAAATTTTCAACAATTAACGATTTACCATTAAACTGTCTACGCTCACCCGCAGAACGTTCACTTGCCAATAAATATAAGTTCCCAACCGGGAACTGTCGCTGCTCCAACACTTGCAGCATCGTTTCGCCGACCGCACCGGTCGCCCCAACGATTGCAACATCGTAGGTATTTGACATAAAAACCTCTAAACCTCAAACAGTAAAAATGTAATCACTTGCGCCGCCGCCTCGGTTGCAAAATTGCTTAGCAAGGTAATTTTATCCGGCGCGGGATATTAACATGGAAGCCAAAAACAATGTTTCTATTCAGCATCCGCGTCTTGACTTGGCTAATCGTTTTCGTAGACCATTAAAGGCATGATGACATACCACTCTCTAGATTTTCGACAAACAGCGACCTTATTATCAAAGCGCTTTGGTAATCTGAATCTGGGCATCAATCCTCTCGCACAGTCTTTGCAAGAAATGCTCCCCCTGGATGGCATCCACCGCCCTGTGGTACACAATATGCTGCAAGAAATTTATCATCAAAACCGATGCGCATCCCTGGATGCCACAATCTGCGTTGATCCTACATTCGATGCACTGGGCAAACTGGCCTGGGATTTAAAATCTGCCAAATACACCGACGTCGATGCACTGGCCCTTATTGAACAGATTGGCGATTACCTGGCCGAGTTATTTACCCTTAAACCTGATAATAAAGAGCCCGAAGATAAAAACAGCACTATTACAACGGAGCCTTCTAGCTGCACCGTTCGTTTCCGTGCGCCCCGTTAGAGGACGTTACTATCGCTTTTCACCCTTTTTTACTATCTATCCATTCCAAGAATTCTGTTTCCGACAGAATCTGAATACCCAAAGCTTCTGCCTTGCGGGCCTTGCTTCCCGGCGCATCACCAACAATTACACGAGTGGTATTACTACTCACCGACCCAGTTACTTTTGCTCCTAATTCGCGAAGTCTATGTTGTGCCTCTGAACGAGTCATACTTGATAAAGCGCCAGTAACAACCACTACTTCGTCCATAAAGTCAGAGTTAGGGCTGGAATTATCAGCACTTCGCTCGACAGCTGGCCAATGAATACCCGCTTTTTCCAAGCGAGTTATCACGTCAATATTGGCGGCAACAGCAAAAAATTCACAAATACTCTGGGCTACAACCGGGCCTACATCGTCAATTGCTGTCAAGCGCTCTAACGACGCTATCTGGACGTCAGTAATCGAACTGAATTCGACTGCCAGTTGGCGGGCGGTCACCTCGCCCACATGCATAATTCCAAGCGCATATAAAAATCTTGCGAAACTCGTCTCGCGAGAATCGGCAATTGAGTTAATAAGATTAGTCGCCGACTTTTCTGCGAAACGCTCAAGTCCCTCAAGCTGCTCAACTTTCAAGTCAAATAAATCCGCGACATCCGTTACTTTGTTAGCCGCTAATAACTGTTCCACCACTTTGTCGCCCAAACCTTCGATATCCATCGCGCGTCTGGAAGCAAAATGCTTGATTCGCTCTTTTTGTTGGGCACTGCAAACCAGCCCCCCGGTGCATCGTACAACGACTAATTCGTCATCAAAATGTAATGGTGAATCACAATCAGGACAGGATTTGGGGAATTCATAGGATTTCGATTCAGTCTCTGGCTCACGCACAACAACTTTTACAATTTGCGGAATAACATCGCCCGCTCGCCTGACAATCACCTGGTCTCCGACTCGAACACCCAAACGCTCAATCTCATCCCGGTTATGCAGGGTCACATTCGAAACGGTGACGCCACCGACAAAAACTGGCTCCAGCCGCGCCACAGGAGTAATAGCCCCGGTACGCCCCACCTGAACATCAATATCAAGCACTTGTGTACGTTCTTCTTGTGCAGGAAATTTATGAGCTATTGCCCAACGCGGTGCCCGAGCAACGTAGCCAAGCGATCTTTGCTGCGAAAGGCTATTGATTTTATACACGACCCCGTCGATATCATATTCAAGATTGGGTCGCTGTTTCATCAAGATTTCATAATATTTCAGTAAACCCGAAAGTCCCGTCACGCGTTTAACTAAAGGAGAGACCCGTAATCCAAAATCTTGAAACCGATTCAGTAATTCCTCATGGCTCTCAAAGTTAAAGTCGTCAGAATGGGCGCCTACCCCATAAAAATAGATATCAAGAGGGCGCGCCGCAGTAATCGATGAATCGAGCTGTCGTAAACTTCCAGCGGCTGAATTGCGCGGATTAACAAAAGGCTTTTCACCTTGCGAAATCTGCATGGCGTTCAACATCGCAAAACCCGCATGTGAAATAAACACTTCACCTCGGACTTCGATAAACTCCGGAATTGGCCCACTTTTGTCTTTGAGCTTGCCTTTAAGTTTCCCTTTAAGCTTTAGGGGAACCGCACCGATGGTTTTTACGTTTTGCGAGATATCCTCGCCGCTAGAACCGTCACCACGAGTGGCCGCGCACTCAAATATGCCGTCACGATAAAGAATATTAACCGCCACGCCATCCAACTTGGGCTCGGCCACAAAATCCAGTTCAGCAAGTTTGCCCTCCAACGATGGGTCATCCTCTATACGACTTCGAACCCGGTCAACAAAAGATGACAGATCATCAGCACTAAACACGTTATCCAGCGACAACATAGCTTGCATGTGTTCAATACTGGCGAACTCTTTCGCCACTGCCCCGCCAACCTTATTGGTCGGTGAATCCGGGCTTTGCATTCCGGGATAATCGGCTTCTAACTGGCTAAGCTCTTTTAAACAACGATCAAATTCAATATCAGTAAGCGCTGGATCATCCAACACATGGTAACGATAGTTCGCGTGTTCAAGCTTGTCCCTAAGCTTTTGTATTCGGTTCTGTATTTCAGGACTGGCGGTCAAAACAATTTATTGGTGAGCGGGCTACCCGGCTTTAGACCATCCTGGGCCATAGCACGAGAAATGCCCGCAACTTGATCGCCAATCGCGGCCAAGGTTTTGCTGCTCATGGTACGGCCTTTATGGTCGACCATCTTGGCCTCCAACCATGCCTGTAGTTGGGTAGCATCATTCACCATCATTTCAAACGTTTTTTCGGGATTAGCCGTCGCTGGCACGTTCATATAAAGCACAATATCGTGGATAGGCTGCTTGTCGTTCTCTTGAGAAATATCCCCTGAACTATCCGTTGGCGAGATACTGTAGAGAGCCTTTCGTTCAGCTCGCTTGGATGGCCGTGACTTGACATATACACCGTTTGCACTCCGACTGAGCGACAAATCGTCCATACAGCTTGTGAAATCTCGCCAGGTGAAACCCATTCGTCGCTTGGAAACGAGATTCAGCACGGCAATCGCATCGAACTTTCTCCCAATAGAATCCAGCATTGCTGATTGCTGCAAAGCATCGTCAAAATCCATTGAGAACCGAAAACTTCGACCAAATGCCTCCCCCATAGTCAGCATCATTTGCGAAAACCGGTTCAATTCCTGCTCCGATATTGGCCCTCGCTTATCAGCAAGTTGAATGGTTGCTCCCAGGTCTAAAAACTGGGCTGTCTCGTCTTGCTTCTCCAGTTCCGTCCAAATACCCGCACTGGCATCCTTACCGTATATCTGCATGGATTTAGAAAGCTTGGCTTGGTAATCCCGATAAATAAGTAATACTTCGTCCCGCAACACTGGTTTCGGGCCCGGCAAACGTGCCACGAATTCGATTTGATAATCAAGCTCAGGCAAGTCTTCTGCATCGCCCTCTTCAAACAGTCCACCGCTGCCTTTTTCACCCGAAGTTTCCTTTGTGAAATCCGCATCGAAATCCTGCTTCGAATTCTTTTCGCTGTCCTCAAATAATTCACCACTGTCTTTTTTGCCGGAAGATTCCGAGGGCAAATCCAAATGGGTTTCTTGCTCTGAAAACCTTTCGCTCTCACCGGTGCCAACATCCTCCGCAGATTGCAGGACAACTCGAGTGGGGCCTGCCGAACGCCCGTCGCCGTTCGGGGTTTTCCTTCGACGCTGTTTCGGTGAGCGCACGGTAAAAAGCCACACAAGCGCGAACACCGCCAAACCCGCGATAACATAGGCCAATTGAAGCCCCATCTATTGCTCCTTCATGTTGATATTACCGTGGTCGGAGTCATCCAGCTCATTCAAATCAAGGCGCAGTGCAAAAGATATGGCAATATCAACATGACGGGGCATTATACTGCCGCCATCTCTACGGCCCGCTCCACATCCACCGAAACCATTCGAGAGACCCCAGGCTCGTTCATAGTAACGCCCACCAACACATTAGCCGCTTCCATGGTGATCTTATTATGCGAAATAAACAGGATTTGGGTTTTGGACGACAGGCTCCTTAGAACGTTCACATACCGATCCACGTTCGCATCATCAAGCGGTGCGTCAACTTCGTCCAGCACACAAAAAGGCGCAGGATTAAGTTCAAAAAAACCAAATAGCAATGCCACGGCTGTCAGGGCCTTCTCACCACCCGACAGCAAGTGGATGGTACTGTTCCGTTTACCGGGTGGTCGTGCCATCACTGTCACACCCGTAGTGAGTAAATCCACACCTGTCATTTCGAGCGATGCTTTACCACCACCAAACAAACGTGGAAACATAATTTGAAATCGCTCATTGAGATCATCAAAAGTCTCCTTAAACAGCGCGCGTGTTTCTCGATCAATCTTGGCAATGACACTTTCAAGCGTTTGTAGTGATTCAGTTAAATCTGCGCACTGGCTATCAAGGTATTCTTTACGTTCTGTACCTTCCTTGTACTCATCTATAGCCACCAGATTAACGGGGCCAATACGTTCTATACGCGCGCTCAACTTATCAAGCGTCTGCTCCACGTCAGATTGTACCGGCAGCTGCGCAAGCTCATTTAACCCGGCCGATATTTCGGCATCGTATTCTGCGCTTTCGACAAGCGTGTTCAACCGAACCGAGAGTTCCTGCTTAGCCATGCGAGCATCATCCAACTTCTCTCTCACGCCTTCTGAGTTTTGGGCAAACCGTATACGCTCTTTGTCGCAATCACGAATCTGATTTTCATAACCGGTAACTTGATCGCGACATTCTGCTAATTGCTTTTCAGTGAGCAATCTGTCTTTCATCAGACTATCCAATCGGGCTTTTTGCGCACCATCATCTGGCAAGGCGACGTCAACCGACGAGTTCAGCACATTGCTACGCGCCTCAATCTCAATAACCTGATCATTGAGACGCTGCAAATTTTGCTGCAAGGCATTTTGTTTGGCTTCCAAACCCTGATATTCAAGCTCTACAGATTGCTTGCGATCGCGCATCGAATTTAACTGACCCCGTGTATCACTAAGTTCAGCAAACGCCTGCTCTTTACGCGTTATTAAGTCCTCGCGCCTGGACTCCAACTCGGTTGTACGGCTTTCCGCCTCGCTTAACTTTCGTTGCGACTCTGTCAGTTGTGCTTCGGAGTTTGTTTTTTGCTCAATTATTCCGAGTAATTCAGCAGAAACGCGTTCTAGCTGTTCTTGTGCATTACCCGATTTTGCCTGCGCTTCGGCGAAGCGATTATGCAGATCAGTCCGTGTTTGGCTGGCAGACTGAAAATCCTGCTCAATATTCTTACGCTCCTCTTCATCAGCAGATATTTTTTCTTTTAAACCTTCTATCGCAATGGCTTCGCCTTCAAATATCGCCGAATGTTTATTAACATCGGACTGCAAGCTGGTAATTTCCGCAGAACGCACCAAAACACTTTGCTCGGCACTGCCACCTTTGCGAATCAGCAACCAGTTGCGGCCAATTAAAGCGCCATCTTTGCTAACAATGCATTCACCAAGACCAAGATCTTCGCGCCACTGCAAGGCCTCTCCCAGGGTTTGTGCCGCATAAACACCGCTCAACCAATCTACAAGGTATTCCCTGCCCGAATCAATATAATCCAGCAATCGGGGTTTTCCAGAGGGTTGACTGCTTTCCTTGGCCGCTAAATTAGCGCTCCCATCAATCAAACAGATATCCAGATCTGCCGACACTTGGTCGGCACTTATACCTAAGCGGTCAACAGTGACCGCCGTTAAGCGATCGCCTAGAAGTGAATCCAGAGCCATCTCCCAACCACTTCTCACGCTTAACTTTTCAGCCACCGAGCCGGTGCGCTTGACACTTAAACCCTCCAGCGCGCGGCTAATTGTTTGATCGTCGTCCTTGAGGGCCGACGACTGAATTTCTTGCAGTGATAGCAATCGAGCACGCAGGCTTTCCAAATCCCGAGCGCCATTATTGTGTCTTTGCAATTCAGACTCGTGTTCAACACGCAGATTATTTAAGCGCTCATTTGTATTGGCTAGACCCGCTTGTAAACTTTCAAATAGTTCATCTGCAGTTTGCGTCTCGCTACGCAGTTTATCCAAGCCGGTATCGGCGATGACTTTTCCGTAGACCTCTTTCTCCAAGGTCAAGGTATGTTGCTTGTCGACCAATCGCGCAAGTCCTTGCCCGGTGCGCTTAATGTTTTCTGCTTCGACATCGCGCACGCGCTCTGGCTGCTGCGCTTCACTACCAAAAAGATCCCATTGCAGCTGAAGGTCTTGATAACTACTCTCAACCTTGGAGAGCATGCTTTCTGCGCCTTGATACTCTTCTGTAACTAATGTTCTGTGTGGTGCCAGCTCAGACAATCGATTGCCCGTTTGCTGCAACTGCGTAGTGTCCTCTTTCTGTAGTGACCGTAACCGTTGCAGAGACTCTGATAGACGGGTTTGTTCCTGTTGGTCGGAGACCTTCTTTTCCCGCGCATGCTGTATGGTTTGTTCAATAGAAGAAATCTCCGCGCCGAGCTCATAAAATTTCGCCTGAGTAGCATTGAGCACCTCGCCGGCACCGTCACTCTCCTTGCGTAAAGCTTCAATACGCGTTTCAACATTCCGTTGCTCTGCAACTTGCGCATCCATCTCAGTTTGCAAGCGAGCCAACTCCCCATCTTTGCGCGCACCGCCCTCACTCAACTCGAGCACTCGAAGGCCGATTATTCGTGCCTTCAATTGCCGCTGTTCGGCTTTGAATTCCTTATACCGCTCAGCATCATTGGCTTGGCGCTTTAGTCGTCTAAGTTGCGTTGCCAACTCCGACATAATATCTTCGACACGCTCCAGATTGGCGCGCGTGTGGGATATCCGATTACCTGTTTCGCGCCTTCGTTCGCGATATTTGGATATTCCAGCAGCTTCTTCTATCAACGCGCGTAAATCCTCGGGCTTGGACTCAACAATTCGTCCAACCATACCCTGCTCGATAATCGAATAAGACCTGGGCCCCAAACCGGTTCCCAGAAAAATATCCTGTATATCTCGCCGTCGACACCGCGTTTTGTTAATAAAGTAGGTTGAGCCACCATCACGCACTAGTTCACGCCTGATTTCCAGCTCCTTATACTGGCCCCAAATACCAGGCACTTTGCCATCATTATTGTCAAACAATAGCGCAACGCTGGCTTTCCCAACGGGTTTTCGCGTTGACGAGCCATTAAAAATGACATCATCCATACTGTCGCCACGCAAGGTTTTGGCCGACGATTCACCCATCACCCAGCGAATCGCATCTATAATATTCGACTTGCCGCAGCCATTGGGACCCACAATGCCAACAAGATCAGCGGGCACCTTGGCGGTAATTGGGTCTACGAACGACTTAAAACCAGCAAGTTTTATATGTTTTAAACGCATTCCCGCAGAAAAGTAAGTAAGAAGAAAATCAATAGTATTAACGCTTGTAACAAACACCAAAACGATATTCACAGACGCTCGATTTTAGGCCGCCAGGAATATCTGTATCACAGGTAATATTTTGGTTCTGTCGTAGACCGTAGATTAAGGTAAAATTCGCCGCCTGAAAACAGGCAGAACCTGAAAATCGAATAAATAAGCAAGATAAAACATATATCAAACGACATGTCGACAAAATCGAGCAAACAACTAGAAAACTTTCCAAATCCAAATCCAGATCGTGACTACACAATTCATATGGAGATGCCGGAATTTACCTGCCTGTGCCCAAAAACCGGCCAGCCAGACTTTGCGGCATTTTATCTTGACTATGTTCCAGACCAACACTGTGTAGAACTAAAATCGTTAAAGCTCTACCTGTGGTCTTATCGCGATGAAGGTGCTTTTCACGAAGCCATCACAAACAAAATCCTGGACGACCTGGTAGCGATAACCCAACCACGTTATATGCGTCTGGTTGGAGACTTTAATATGCGCGGGGGCATTACCACCCAGGTGTCTGCTGAGTTTAGAAACACCCGCTGGCAACCGGCTCCCACGATCACTCTGCCCTAGTGCATTAACTTGCAATCACACTCTCTTAAAAAACAGCTTGAGCTCAAAAAGCAGTTTGAGCAAGACGGCTTCGTAGTACTAAAGGCGTATGGTGCCGCGCAGTTAGTTAACATACAAGCGGCGGCAAACCAAGAGTTGACACAACTGTCGCATCCACTCGAACTCGAGGCCGATGTGCAGTACCCCGGTGCGCCGGTGAACAGCTCAGCCACAGGCGGCTCAACACCTAGAAGATTGCTGAAAAGCTTCCAGAGAAACCCGACGTTTTCCGGGTGGGCATCAAACCCTGGCCTGACAAACACTTACAAATGCTTACTTAACTGCCAACAACTTTGGCTAACCCCAAACCATCACAATTGCCTGATGACCAAACTGCCGCATTTTAGCAGTGACACCCTTTGGCATCGAGACACTCGTTATTGGGCGTTCGACACACCAAATTTACTGAACAGTTGGCTGGCATTGGGTAGTGAACGACTCGAGAACGGTGGTCTAAAAGTCATTCCTGGTTCGCATAAAATAGAGCTGGAAGCCAGTCAACTTAATCAGGATCAGTTCCTTAACCCGGATCACCCGAAAAATCGTTTACTATTGACTCAGGCTCGACCCGTTGAACTTGAAGCAGGTGATGTGCTTTTATTCAGCGCCCATCTAATTCATGCCGCATCACGAAACCTTACCGGCGAGCCAAAGTTATCGCTGGTATTTACCTACCACGGAGAAGACACCAAGCCACTGCCTAAAACACGCTCCGACGCCTTACCCGAAATAATGATCAAATGAGCAAAACCACTGTCACGGGCCGCAATATGCCCGATCACCTAAAACCAAATCCTGGCACACCGATTATGTTTGACAATCCGGCACTAGAGCGGCTAAGCAAGATCAGCCCAATGACCGTATTGATGCTATACATTCCTGTTTCTGTTTGGTTGATTTGGCAAGCCACAAATGTTTCATCGATGCCAATCGTTGCCAGTATGATTCTTGGCGGTTTTTTGTTTTGGACCCTGTTCGAATATGTGTTCCACCGAACGGTGTTCCACTTTTGGCCAAAAGGAAAATTCCAAAGCTGGCTGCAATTCGTCATCCATGGTGTGCACCATCAGTACCCACATGATAAAGACCGACTGGTGATGCCAGTGACCGTCAGTGCTACCATCGGCTGGCTACTTTTCGTGTTATTTCGCTGGGTACTCGGCGATAGTGGCTTTTCGTTTGCTGCCGGCTTCGTGTTGGGTTATGTGTTCTACGACATGACACACTACAGCATACATAACTTCGAAACGCCCAAAAACAAACTCGGTCAGCTGATCTGGCGCCACCACCTGGCTCATCATTTTCTTGATACTGGCAACGGCTACGGCGTGTCCACCCCATTTTGGGACTATGTCTTTGGAACCACCATACTATCTAGAGAACTATCCCGCGAAGAAGCGGCCGCCGACAAAACCGTCAAGCCCGAATGAAGAAAATTGAAAACAGCCCATTCGACCCTTTGGTTAAATGGTTCTTTCCCAAACTTGTCCCCTTTGTTCCCGAATGGCTGAGCGCTAATAAAATTTCCGCCATTGGTTTCGCCGGTTCCATTATGGCAGCGATCTGTCTTTACTTGAGTAAATACAATGCAATATTTTGCCTCGCAGGTGCCTTTGGCATTTGGTTACACTGGTTCGCCGACACTTTGGATGGCGTCGTAGCACGAGCACGAAAACCCTCCATATTGGGCTATTATCTGGACCACTTCGGCGACGCGACAAGTGTCGCAATCATCTCGATTGGCATCTTCTTAACACCCGGCTCGCACCTGATGATCGGACTCTGCGCGGCCACCTTGTACCTGCTACTGTTTATACATGGGTTGATCAAGTCAGAAATCACTCGCACGATGGAATTGCCCGCTTTCGGTCCCACCGAGATTCATTTTTTAGTCATCATAATCTTGATTGCTCAGTACAATTTACAGTTTGGTGAAGCGATTCTAAAAAACTCTCCGCTAACCGGCACCCATGGTTGGTTAGCTCAGAACTTTCACCTAGAAGGAGGATTAACGCTGATTGACCATCTTGGCCTTTTTGTCGGCGTAGCACTGCTAGCCGCCTTGGTCATTGAATCTGTTGTTTTCATCAAACAACTTGCCAAACAAAACCGCGCTCCGCCCGATGCCTGACAAGCGTTCGCGGTTTCGAAACGATTGCTAAATACCCCAATCAAAAGCAATACTCCTACATAGCGCTCAGAGTGTAAGCCTGCTCGTGAATTGACGTGATAGCCCGAATTTGTAAGACTGGGCTAATCAAGCAAACCGTAACTTTTTAGTTGTGGCAAAAAATAATATAACAAACGATTTTTTAAATTACCGACGAGCGATTTCCTCGCTGCTGGGTAAGCTTGGGTCGGTATCTCCACACGATATAGAAGATATTCTGCAAGAAACGTTCATTCGCACATATCAGTCTGCACTGAAAAGCGAAATTCACTTCCCGAAGGCATTTATGGTGAAAACAGCCATAAGGATTGCCGCGCGCCAAAAATCAAAAGACTATCGCACTACTTATACTGATCGAATAGAGGATTTCTCTGTCAACGAGCTCTATCAGTTCGACACGCAAAGTTCTCATAACAGTCCCGAACGTGACTACGTAAAACTCAAGGAATTTGAATTGATGTGTAAAGCGATCAATGAACTACCGGTTAAGTGCCGCCGGGTACTTATCCTCAAAAAGATTTATGGCTTTAGTCAAAAAGAGATTGCTAACAAATTGAATATAAGCCAAAGCACGGTAGAGAAACACGTCGCCAAAGGCATACTTCTGTGCACCCGGTTCGTTGATAATTACAAACGCGACAATGAAGGCTCCGTGTTAGGTATTAGCGGATTGGATGTGACTACACGAGACCCCAGCACCGGTAGCTCATAAAATGAACCCGATACCCTTTCCCAATATAGCAGCGATAGAAGATGCCGCGTCCCGTTGGGTCGCCGCTATGGATCGAGATCTAAGCGACAACGAAAAAGAGATGCTCGAAGAATGGCTACAAGAGTCTCCAATACATGCTGAAACCATCGTGAAAATGGCATCAATATGGGATTTAATGGACGTATTGTCACCTATTTCGCATTTACTGCCACTGGATACACCACTCGAAGATATCGAAGATCAACTGCTGGGTACAACTGACAGAAGCACTCAACAAACCGTCAAATCAGTACCCCATACTAGACTACAATATGCATTGGTAGCTTGCTTAACGGTCATATCTTTTACAGCTGTTTGGCTTTTCGACATTGCTACCAATATTGACAACGGCGCGCTCCAGACGAACGCTGTGGTTCGCAACGACCCCGCTTTATCGTCATTTAGTGCGCGATACATCACCGGCGCAGGTGATTATTCAGAAATCGAATTGCCGGACGGAAGCAAACTTAAACTAAACACAAAGTCTGAACTGCTGGTGGAGTACACCGCAAACCAGAGATTGGTTACGTTAAAATCCGGTGAAGCCTTTTTTACAGTGACTAAAAACCTTGACCAACCGTTTCGGGTGGAGGCCGGAAACAGCTCCGTAACCGCCATCGGAACCGCTTTTAACGTAGAAAT
The DNA here is from genome assembly GCA_018660405.1 of Pseudomonadota bacterium. Taxonomy (GTDB): domain Bacteria; phylum Pseudomonadota; class Gammaproteobacteria; order Arenicellales; family Arenicellaceae; genus UBA10349. The sequence continues at coordinate 21,991 of JABJKL010000040.1, forward strand.
AGGTGTTCAGTCTAACGTCCAGATAATCGTCACGGAAGGTAAGGTTATGGTTGACCAGATTAATAATTTTGAGGTTTCTGAGGTTTTAGACCTTGCTTCAAACGATCCACCACCAGGTAACACTCAAGTCTATTTGGAAATAGGCCAAAAGATAACTATCGATAGGTCCGGTGAACATGGTCCTATTGCACTACTCACTCAAGAAGAACTGGATGCGCCCCTGGCATGGCAAGATGGAATGATATTATTTGAAGGTGAGACGTTGGCCGAAGCCATTAGTGAAATTAATCGCTATACCTCCAAGACTTTTCACATAACCGACCCATCTATCTCATCCATCCCTGTCGGCGGCTATTTTAAGGCTAATGATACCGATCAATTGCTTATTATGTTGGAACGCAACTTCGGCATTATCGCCAACCATAATGGAGACCGCATAGCCCTGTTTCGTAGATAAAGGGTCTGTCGGATATTGGATTAGCGGCGAATTGCCAGCCCACTTTGACCCTTTTCACTCAAAATGTTCGGCTCATAGAAGCACATATGAACCTCATGTTTTAGATAAAAATGCCCCAAACTGGGGTTGTAATTCATTCGCAATCATAAACCGACAGACCCATAATAAAAAATAGCAATAATTAGTACTTGCCGGTTCGCGGCACATGAAGTAAATTTTTTACTTCTTCAATGGAGGATTTTCGCGTTCTGGTGCTCTATCAAGGTGAGTCGGACACATGTCGGTAGTTAGGTGCCGTCATTTGTGGCGGTACAGTCGGGCGGTCTACCTGCTTCTTTGCGGTATGGGAGTAATGGGTATACCTATGAGTGCGCCTGCCCAAATAGATGCCACTTACTTGTTTGACATTCCAAGACTCAGAGCTGACAAGGCATTGATCCAATTTGCCAGGCAAACGAAAATTACAGTTTTGTTTCCCTACGAGCAAGTAAAGAGAGTCAGAGCCGGTCCTTTAAGGGGTGCGTTTACAGTTTCCGAAGCGCTGGAAGTACTCCTCCAAGGCAGTGGCATTGGATGGAATGACGAGTCAACGAGTGAAACTGAACTAGAGACATCAAATAATGAGACAGGTCTCTTACTTACAGGAGAGAACAGTATGAATAACTTGAAAAGCAAACTTGTACCCACCGTCATAGCGCTATCAGTGCTGGGCGGCAAGTATCAGGTACTAATCCGGTTCTGGAGGAAATTGTTACCATCGGAACCCGAAGTGCCAAACCCCGCTCTGCGACTGACTCACCGGTGCCGGTGGACGTTATTTCCGGTGAAGATTTCTCCGCTTTGGGAAATACCGCAGATATCACCGATAACCTTAAAGCACTTATCCCGTCTTACACTGCAACCCCGGCTACCGCTGACGGCAGCGCGTTTGTACGACCAGTCTCGCTTCGAGGTATGGCGTCAGACCAAACACTGGTATTAGTCAACGGAAAACGACGACACCGTACAGCCCTGGTTCAATTCTTAGCGCCCGCTGCCGGCAATGGCTCGCATGCCGTTGACGTGGCAATGATACCTGCGATTGCACTTAAAAGCGTTGAAGTGCTGCGTGATGGCGCAGCGGCCCAGTACGGCTCAGATGCAATCGCCGGTGTGATCAACTTTGAGCTAAAAGACGCCAACGAAGGCGGTGACGTTCAGGTTCAATACGGCGAATTTTACGATGGTGAATCCAGCGTTTACGCAGCCGCTAATTTTGGCTTGCCATTAGGCGATAACGGCTTTGTAAACTTCAGCATTGAACGCACAGATAATGATGCCCTGTCACGAGGTGTGCAACGACCGGACGCGCAGGCACTGGAAAACGCCGGTGTACCAGGCGTCGGTGCAGATGCCCCGTTTGGTGAATCGCCGCTAGCACAAACCTGGGGGCGTCCGCAGACAGAAGCTACCCGGTTGTTTATCAATTCCGGAGTGGAACTCGCTAATGGTTCAGAGCTCTACGCGTTCGGTAACTACGCCGATACCGATGGGCGCACCCGCTTTTTTTACCGACCTCCAACGCATTCCACCATCGCGGCACTTGGCCTGCAAGCTCAGCTACCCGGCGGATTCACGCCATTTCTTGATGGCGCACAGGAAGACCTGAGCGCGGTTTTTGGGTTAAGAGGTGAGTTTGCTAACGATATGATTTACGACTTCAGCGTCGGCTATGGTAAGAACGAACTCGATTACACACTAAATAATACGCTTAATCCTGGTCTAGCTTTGGTCAATGGCCAGGCTCAGCGAGACTTTGATGTTGGCGGTTATGAGCAGGAAGAAATCAATCTGAATGCGGATTTCTCCAAGCAGCTTGGCGACAACCTGTATCTCTCGTTTGGTGGTGAATGGCGCGAAGAAAGCTTTGCCGCTATCGCCGGAGAACCTAACGCGGTAGTAAACGGCCAGCAGACCTCAGGATTTCGGGCACCAACCGGTACTGACATTGACACATTTAGTCGTGATAACTTTGCTGTCTACGTTGATGTTGAACACGATGTATCAGACGCCTGGTTAATGCAGTATGCTCTGCGCTACGAAGACTTCTCCGATTTTGGCAGCGTCCTCACCGGCAAGATCGCATCTCGCTTCACTGTTAGCGACTCGTTCACCTTGCGCGGTGCAGTATCAACTGGCTTCCACGCACCTACACCGGGGCAAATCAATGTTCAAACCGTAATTACCACGTTTGATGGCAGAACTGGACTACAGGTTGAAGAAGGTCTGGTACGTTCCACCAGTGCCGCGGCACGAGCAGCCGGTGGCACGGAGCTCAAAGAGGAAGAGGCACTCAATTTTAGCCTCGGTTTTGCTGCGGCGCTTGGCGACAACTTTAGTCTGACTGTAGATGGTTACCTGATTGAAGTCGATGATCGTATTTATCGCACCACTGATATCGCCGTTAATGACCCTCGTTTCGCCTCAGTATCGTTTTACACGAATGCTATCGACGTGGAAAGCAAAGGCATTGACGTTGTACTCAATGGCGATTTCGATTGGGGTGGAAACATGTCGACCAACCTGTCATTCGCCTACAGCTACAATAAAGTAGAAGTCACTGATCAGCGGTTGGTTTCTGGAATCCAGCCCGTCTCTGACTCAGTGGTAGAAGATATTGAAAACAACTACGCTTTTGATCTGGATGCATTTGATACCCTGGTCAAGGCGTCTAATAACCCATCCAGGTTATTGGTGATTAACAGTCCTCACAATCCGACCGGACAAATGCTCGATACCGGGTTTCTGGAAACACTCTCGGCTTACTGTCGTGAGAATAATATTTTCGTACTCAGTGACGAAATCTATTTTTTGGTGACCTACACCCGGCAGAAACATCAATCGATATCGAGCTTTTATCCAGAAGGTTCTTTCGTGCTGGGCGGCTTGAGCAAACACCTGTCAATCGGTGGATGGCGTCTCGGTGTAGCTATTCTTCCAGATAATGAAATGGGTGCCCAGTTAATGTCAGCGCTACAAGTGATCGCCAGCGAAACCTGGTCGGCCGTATCAAGTCCACTTCAGTACGCTGCGATTACCGCCTACAGTAACGACGCTGAACTTGAAAAATACATTAGCGACTGTGCCCAAATTCACGGGCTACGCACGCGCCACATATACGAGAAACTGACCGCGCTGGGAGTACGTTGCACTCCGCCAATCGGGGCATTTTATATGGTTGCCAACTTTGACCATTGGAAACCAGCACTCAAAAGCAAAGACATAACCACCTCCAAACAACTCGCAGAACATTTGCTTGAAGAATATGCTATCGCCAGCTTGCCTGCTGATGCGTTTGGAGTGCCTGAAACTGAGCTATCATTGCGTCTATCCACCAGCTATCTGGATTTTGAAACAGACACCGACGCCAGCAGAATATATGATCTATACAACGCGGGCGTGGCACCTGTAGACTTTATGAACGAACCCAACCATCCTGCTATCGCAGCCGCCTTGGCGGCATTCGAGCGTTTTACCAAAAGCCTTGGTTGATACAATCTTCCAAAACTACATCGGGTCGGCAAAAATGAGTAAATCAGTAGAACGGGTTGACGATGGTGATTTCCTTTCTTCGGTTGAAAAAACCTTTAATGAGGCGGCTAAACTAACCGGCATTTCAGATGATCTGCGGGATAAAATTCGAGTTTGTAACTCCACGTATATCGTGCGTTTTGGCGTTAGGCTGCGCGGGCGGTTGTATACCTTTACGGGTTATCGAAGTGTTCACTCTGAGCATCGCGAGCCAGTAAAAGGCGGTATTCGCTATTCACCCCATGCCGACCAACAGGAAGTAGAGGCGCTGGCGGCATTGATGTCTTACAAATGCGCGCTGGTTGAAATCCCCTTTGGTGGCTCTAAAGGCGCGTTGGTAATCGACCCAAAGGAATGGGAGGAACACGA
>JABJKL010000259.1 GCA_018660405.1 Pseudomonadota bacterium
TAAGCAGAATTTCATGTGGTTTGCGCGTTTCTCATTTTTTCAAGCTGGGCAGACCGGGCTAGTCCTGATAGGCGCGCTACTAATCTCGTTTAATAGCTACGGGCAATCACCGAATGCCTTTGGCATTCCCAGCGAAAAGGTAACGAATCCGGCGGCCAATGTGGAGGCTGCATCCGGATCCCGGGGCCAGGGTTGGTTGAGGCAGGGGCGCTCAGAAATTATCGCCCGCCATGGCATGGTGGCCACCAGCGACCCGCTGGCTGCCCAGGCTGGTCTGGAGATTCTGCAAAAAGGGGGTAACGCCATCGATGCCGCGGTGGCGGCGGCCGCCGTGCTGGACGTGACCTCGCAGAACGACACCGGCATCGCCGGCGATCTGTTTGCGCTGGTTTGGAGTGCCGAGGACAAGAAACTCTATGCCTTGAATTCCGCCGGTTGGGCGCCATCGGGCTGGACCCCGGAATTTTTTAAAGCACAACTGGGCCTGGATCGGGTGCCGCTTTTCGGCGTGAACGCCGCAACTGTTCCAGGGGCCATCTCGGGCTACGACGCACTGCTGCAGCGTTTCGGCACTATGGATTTCGCAGAGACTTTGGAGCGTGCGGTGAAAATCGCCGAAGAGGGCTGGGGCCAGGCCGAACGCCGGCATCGGGATCTGGGAACGGTGCAGAATAAGCTACTCAGTGACGCTTATTCCAAAACGGTATTTCTGAACGATGGCGAGGTACCGCCGCTGTACAGCATCATTCGCAATCCTGATCTGGCGGATGCACTGCGCCTTATTCAGGAGCAGGGCCGCGATGCGTTCTATAAGGGCGATATCGCCGATGCCATCGTCGCCAGGGTGCAGTCCGAGGGCGGCGTGATGAATCATGGCGACCTGGCCCAATACCAATCCGAGTGGATAGATCCCATCACCACTAACTATCACGGCTACGATATTTATCAGTTGCCGCCTCCCGGTCAGGGTTTCGCCGCGCTGGAGATGCTCAACATTCTAGAGGTTTGCGCACCGGTGCACGGGGTGAATCTGGGCGCCTTGGGGCCATCGAACCCGGACTACTGGCATTTTCTCGTGGAGGCCAAGAAACTGGCCTATTCCGATCTGCAGGCCTATAACGGAGACCCCCTGTTCAACACCATCCCGGTGGACAGGCTGCTGTCTAAAAGCTATGCCGCGACTCTGTGTGACCGCATCGATATGGCCGTGGCATCGGTGCCTTCGGTGCGTGGCGGCCTGGATGGTGGCACGATTTACCTGACCACCGCCGACCGCTGGGGCAATATGGTGTCCCTGATTCACAGCATCTTCTCAGTCTATGGCAGCGGTGTCACCATTCCACCCTATGGCATGATGTTACATAACCGCGGTGTCGCCTTCTCTTTGGACCCAGAGCATCCCAATGTGGTGGCTCCACGTAAGCGCCCCTTCCACACCATCATCGCTGGCTTCGTGCTACAGGGTGGCGAGCCCTTGATGACCTTCGGCAATATGGGTGGCGCGGTACAACCAGAGACTCATGCGCAACATATGGTGAATCTTATCGACAACGGCATGAACGTTCAGATGACCACCGATGCTGCCCGTTTCACCCACAGCCAAAACAGCAATGTGCTGTCGCTGGAGGAGAATCTCTATAGCATGGTGGGTAGATCTCTGCAGGAGAAAGGGCATACCGTGCGCCCGGTCAATGGTGGCAGCGTGGGGGGCTATCAGGGAATTTTATTCACCCGGGATCCATCCCTGCCAGTGCCGGTATTCAGCCAGCAGAGTATCAACGAAGATCATCCGGTGAACGGCGTCTACCGGGCCGGCTCCGATCATCGCAAGGATGGTCAGGCGGTGGGCTGGTAGCGGGTTCACTCCACCGCTTAAACTGACCGGTAGGCCACTTTTACTCGTTACCTCCTTTAAGTACGCGTGCCTGCTCGCGTTTCCAGTCGCGTTCTTTGATGGAGGCGCGTTTATCGTGCAGTTTTTTGCCCTTCGCCAGGGCGATTTTGAGTTTTACTCGCCCGCGTGACCAATATAAATTAATAGGCACAATCGTATAGCCCTTACGCTCGGTCGCGCCGATCAATCGACTGATTTGAAAGCGATGCAGTAATAGTTTGCGTTCGCGAGTCGGGTTAGGGGTGATATGGGTCGATGCGCTTAGCAGTGGCGTGAAATGCGCGCCGTACAAATACACTTCGCCGCTTTTAAGGCCGACATAACTTTCTGCAATCTGCGCACGGCCATCGCGAAGTGCTTTGACCTCCCACCCTTCGAGGGCCAGGCCTGCCTCAAAGTCGTCTTCAAGGTGATATTCAAACCGTGCGCGCTTGTTGGTAGCGATTGTGTTTGAGTTTGCAGTTTTTTTGGCTTTAGACATAATAGACCCCAAGCGGGAGTGCGATTCAAACACAAATTCCACTGGTACTCCAACAGAAGGTACTCCAACAAACAAGACCAGCTAATCTTTGGTTGGACTAACAACGATTTAAACAATCGAGGCGTAAATGTCAGATAGCACTAATGATAACGATACAAATTTTGTGGCTCAACACGGCCAATGGTCTTCCCGCTGGATGTTTATTATGGCTGCTACAGGGTCAGCGGTCGGACTCGGGAATATTTGGAAGTTTCCGTATATGGCGGGTAAAAGTGGTGGCGGAGCTTTTGTTATTGTTTACCTGATTTGTATTGCATTGATCGGTTTGCCGGTTTTAATGGCAGAAATTTCGCTGGGTCGACGCGGTCGACAAAGCCCGATTAATGCGATGAAGAATCTTATCGCAGAGGCTAAAGCCAATAAATTCTGGGTGGCAATTGGCTGGTCGGGGATGTTGGCCGGGTTTTTAATTTTGTCCTATTACAGCGTGATTGCCGGCTGGGCGCTGGTTTATATATTCAAAACCGCGTTGGGCGATTTTGCGGGACTACCGGCCGATCAAATTCAAGGTCAGTTTGCGGCTTTGGTGGCTGATCCCTTTCAGCTCATCATCTGGCACTCCGTGTTTATGTTGATGGTGATGATTGTTTTGGCGCGTGGCGTTGAACGTGGTTTGGAAGTAGCGGTAAGGTATTTAATGCCAGCGTTAATGGCTCTACTCGTAATGCTTTTGTATTACGCGGTTACCCAAGCAGATTTTCAGGCAGGGGTGGATTTTCTGTTTGTCGCAGATTTCTCTCAGTTGACGTTTGGGTCGTTTATATCCGCCATGGGGCACGCATTTTTCACCTTAAGTCTGGGAATGGGTGCGATCATGGTTTATGGCGCCTATTTACCGAAAAATATTAATATTATCTCGGCAGCGGTACCCATTGTTGTCGCGGATACGCTGGTGGCTATATTGGCCGGGCTTATTATTTTTCCGATCGTGTTTGCCAATGGTTTGGAGCCTGCCGCAGGGCCGTCGCTGATTTTTGAGACTTTGCCGATCGCTTTTGGGCAAATGCCGGGAGGCACTTTCTGGGGCACAATCTTTTTTGTTTTACTGGTGTTCGCTGCCTGGACCTCGGCCATTTCGCTGGTTGAGCCAGCAATCGCCTGGATCGTTGAAAAAGGATGGTCTCGTACGGTTTCAGTATATGCTGTTGGGATGCTCACCTGGTTGTTTGGCTTATTAACCGTGTTCTCGTTCAACGATTGGGCGTTCGAGTTTGAGTTCGCTGGGCTGGTTAAATCCAATGGTTTTTTCGATGCCATTGATATTTTAACGTCAATCATTATGTTGCCAATCGGCGGTATATTAATTGCTATTTTTTGCGGCTGGATAATGCCGCGAGCGGCGATCAAGGAGGAACTGGCACTCTCTTCCAGTAGGGTTGAAAAATGGTGGGGTGTATCTGTCCGTTATGTGGCTCCTATCGGCGTATCGATTGTGATGATTTACCTGATACTGGGTAACTAATTCAAAACACTACACTTGTGCTCTTTCTAAATGCCTAACGTCTCGCGTTCCGCCCTGGTTGAGTATTCTGCGGAGCAAATGTACATCTTGGTAAAGGATATAGAACGTTATCCAGCGTTTCTGGATTGGTGCGGCTATGCGGCGATCGAGGAAGCTATTGACTCTTCTGGGGAGGGTGAAGGGGATAGCGTGCTGGCAACCGTAGGCGTTAAATACCAGGGCATAAACAAACGCTTTACCACGCGTAACATTAATACGGGCAATAGCAATACGGGTTTTGCGATTGATATGGAACTGGTTGAGGGGCCGTTTAGCAAGTTGGTGGGTCGGTGGGAGTTTAATAAGCTGAGTTCCTCAGCCAGTAAGGTGTCACTAAATTTGGAATTCGAGATAAAGAGTATTTTAATGCGACCATTATTAACGACGGTATTTGCTAAAATAGCGGATCGACAGGTGGGTGCGTTTTGCCGCCGGGCGGATATTGTTTACGCTAGCGGATGAAGAGTCTTCCAGACATGCAGGTAGAGGTGGTATTCGCAACCAGAGAGCGGCAGTGGCTTAAACAACTCTCAGTGCCCAAGGGAAGTTCGGCTATCGATGCAGTGCGTTTAAGTGGGCTGGATGTTCAGTATGCACAGATTATGGGCAATGATGCCGAACCTGGTTTGGGGGTTTTTGGCCAGTCGGTGGCGCCGGATCATTTGTTAGCCAAGGGCGACCGTGTTGAACTCTATCGGCCCTTGAAAGCGGATTTCAAAGACGTGCGAAGGGAACTGGCCAAAAAAGGCAAAGTGATGGGCCGCGCTAGCCAATGAGAACGCCGCTGGTAAGCGGATGGCCGGAGTAGTTCTTCTTGGTTAAGGGTGCTGGTTGACAATTTAGTCGTCGTCGCGCAATGCATCTGCGGCACGCTCAAACAAACCATATCTCTTTTGAGTCGGCCTGGTTACGACGGTTCCACCAACGTGCAAGTCTTCTTCGCTGGGGGGCAAGGTATCGAGTTCACCCAAGGTGACGTAACCTTGTAGTTTACTGAGTTCACCCAAGGTAAAAAATACACTCAACTGGCGCACTTCAGTGTCGCGGGTTTTCGTTGTTTTATAAGAATAAAAATAGTCCCAACGGTCTGTGTGAAACGGATCAGCAACCATGGGGGTACCTAACAAGAACTCAACTTCGCGTTGACTCATACCTAATTTCAGGCGTGAAAGATTGTCATTCGTGAGTAGATTGCCCTGCTGAATATCTTGTTGATAGGGGCGCAAGCAGGCACCAAGGCTAACGGTAACCAAAACGAGCGTTAACAGTAAAAATTTTTGTTTCATATTGGAATTCTCTTCAATGGTGCCTAGTATAGGACACTACACTAATTTGTTTGGTTTTAGCTTGATGACAGGAGGATAGCGTTCAGTTCGGTAAAAAAGTCTTTTCTAAAGTTCCAGTAATACAGCGATCTCATCGCAGTTGTTGAATTTATAACAATTTACGCAAATTCCCCACACCTTCTCGGGGAAAATGGATTTATCAACCGTGCGAAAGCCGTGCTGGTGGAATAGCTTTGGTATATAAGTGAGAGCCATTACTTGCTTAACCTTCATATTTTGTGCGCGATCTATCAAATGTTTAATCAGGTTCGAAGCGATACCCTGGCGTTGGTAGTCCGAAGAAACCATTAAGCTGCGTATCTCACCTAATATCGGGGTGAAGAGTTCAAATGAGGCGCAAGCTGCGATTTCACCCTCTACCGTGGCGACCAGAAAGTGCTCCAGATTTTGGCTGATCTCATCGATAGACCTGGGCAGCAAATTACCGAGTTCGGCGTAAAAAGTGATCAGTGCCGAGATAGCATTGATATCATCGTGCCTGGCGATTCGCACTACGGTTTTGTTGGGCGCTAACATCGAGTACTAAACTGCCTTGCTTAGCAATTCTTGCGCATGGGCCAATGTGGTGTTGGAAATATCGCGTCCACCGAGCATGCGCGCGATTTCCAGCCTGCGTTCTTCGCTATTAAGGTGTTGAACGTTGGTATGCACCGTGTTCGCAGTCAAATCGGTGATTTTCTTAACTCGAAACTGATTATGTCCTTGTGCGGCCACTTGCGGTAAATGGGTCACACAGATGACTTGAGCACTGCTGCCAATGCCGCGTAATCGGTCGCCGACTATTTCAGCTATTTCGCCACCAACCCCTGCATCGACTTCGTCAAACATCATGGTGGGCTTTAAGCTTGCGCCTTCGGCTGCCACTTCTATTGCCAGGCTGATGCGTGAGAGTTCACCACCCGACGCGGTTTTACGCAGCGATCCCACGGGCATTCCCGGGTTGGTGGTAACCATAAATTCGAGTTGTTCCATGCCATTTTCGCCGTACCGTTCTTCTGGTAGTTCCGATATTTTTATCTCTAGCCGTCCGCCCGTCATGCCAAGCAGCTGCATTTGTTCTGATACCTCAGCGCAAAGTTTATTCGACGTTTGAATTCTGTTTTGCATGACTTGTTGGGCTAGATGACGGTAGCGTTGCTCGAGCGAATCCAACTTCAGCTTAAGGCTTTCAGGTGAAGCATGGGCCTCCTGCAAGCTGATTAATTCGTTGGACAGGCGCTGATGCAACCCAGGCAGGTCAGGTTCATTGGCACGGTGTTTTCTGGCTAAATCTATCCAGCGGTTTAATCGCGACTCAACGGCAAGGAATTTTTCAGGGTCGGCGGCAACGGATTCAGAGTGATTACGCATCTCGCTAGCGATTTCGTCTAGCAAGTCACTACTATTTTGAAGCTGCGTTGCGTACGGTCGTAGATGATCGTCGTAGTGCTGAATGCAATTTAAAATACCAATAGCCTTCGAAATCGATTGGCTGCATGCGTTATCAGTATCACCGTCTAAAAGATCGCTAATTTGAAGTACGCCTTCACCCAGTTCGACGGCGTTTGCGAGCCGTTTGTGGTCTTGTTCCAGAGAATTAAATTCCCCTTCGAGCGGTGAAAACTCGTCAAGTTCGCCCACTTGAAATGTCAGCAATTCAATGCGGTCTGCAGCGGCTTGTTGGTTGTCTGTCATTTGCTTCAGACTCTGTCGAACGGTTGCAAGTTCATGGAACGTGTTGCGCATCTCGACGAGTAACACTTCATGATTGGCTCGTCGGTCGATCGTTGCGCGCTGCGCAGGAAGTTTTAACAGGGCTTGATGGTCTTGCTGGCCATGGATATCAATGAGGTGCTGCCCTAAATCTCCCAACGCTCCGACCGTCACCGGATGATCATTGACGTAGCACTTGCTGCTGCGCTCGCGGTGGAGTATTCGGCGGATTATACAAGTACCATCGTTATAGATGCCTTGTTCGCTTAGCCACGCGGATGCCGGGCTGTCCGGATCATTGCTGAATATTGCCGAAATATGACAACTTTCTTTACCGTGTCGTATCAACCGGGTTTCCGAGCGCGTACCCATCAGCAAAGTGAGTGCATCGAGCATGATAGATTTACCGGCGCCGGTTTCACCTGTAATGACACTGAAACCAGGGCCGAATTCGAGATCAAGCGACTCGATAGTCGCAAAATTCGAGATGATTAACTGCTGGAGCATATTTAATGTGGTGTCTATCCCCAGCCTAGTTTTTCACGCAGGGTGCCGTAGTGGTCACTTTCGGTCATTTTGATCAATTTGAGCGAATGTGGTGAGCGTGAGATTCGAATCACCTCATTACCTTGCAAATCGCATTGGCGTTGTCCGTCGGCCGACACATGCGCTGGCTCTGCTTCTGCTACGGTGATTTCGATAATGCTATTTGCCCGAATCGCAATGGGTCGATTGGAAAGCGTGTGTGGGCAAATAGGCACTAACACGACAGCATCCAGTTCCGGATCCAGGATTGGTCCACCGGCCGACAAGGCATAAGCGGTCGACCCCGTGGGTGTTGAAACGATAACGCCATCAGAGCGGGCAGAGGTGACCAGTTTGCCGTTTACCCTACAGCTCCAGGTAATGAGATGATCGGTGTTATGGCGCGAGACGACTATATCGTTGAGTGCGTGACTGCTAGCGATGACTTTACCGTTTCGAATGACTTCCAACGACAACATCATGCGTTGTTCCTCGGCATGGGACCCTTGCAGAATTTTAAGTATGTCGTCGCTCATTGATGTCAACGGAACATCGGTTAGGAATCCTAGCTGCCCCAAATTAATTCCGATGATGGGTATTCCCAACGGGGCAAGTTTGCGTGCAGCACTCAACATGGTGCCATCTCCGCCAAGCACAATGCCAAGTTCTATAACATTTGCCAGATCTTCATCAGTGGCACGCTCCAACGATAAATTATTCAGGGCTTCGGTGTCTGCTGTTGTGTCGCCGAGATAGACTTTTACGTTTTGAGTTAACAGAAAACTCACAAGCTCCGCGACATGGCTAGCAACGCTGTCATCCTGGTATTTACCAAATACAGCAATATTTTTATAACTCATTGAATGTATGTTGAATCAAATAGGGCGCGATGCATGGTAGATGATTGTCTCCAGTCTGAGAAATCATGTCCAGTCCATCTGACAATTAGGTTCCCTTTATCTAATAAACATTGACAGTGCGCGTGGCTCGTTGTTAGCGTTCAGGCTATCCGTTAGCATTTCTCTTTTTCTTTGGAGCAGATCGATTTTATGAGCCTGGAATTGGACAGTCGCAATACCCATTTGCTCAATTCTTTGATTCGCATGTACATTGATCAAGGTGAACCGGTGGGTTCAAGAACTTTGGCTCAGCGGTCACGTCTTGACCTTAGTCCTGCGACGATACGAAATGTTATGTCTGATCTCGAGGAGTTGGGTTTGATTACGGCACCTCATACATCTGCCGGGCGTATACCGACCGTTATGGGTTATCGAATATTTGTTGATAGCCTGCTTAAAGTAGATAAGCTGGAGCGTACTTCTCTGGAAGAAGTAGAGTCAACGTTGTCCGCAGATACAGATCCGTCAACATTGCTTGCCCGTGCTTCAACCATGCTTTCCGATATGACCCAGTTTGCTGGAGTGGTTATGTTGCCGGGCCAGACCGTTAGTCGTTTGAAACAGGTTGAGTTTGTATCGCTCAACGATAAGCGGGTACTGGCCATATTGGTAACCACTGATGGACGCGTTCAAAATCGGGTGCTCATTACCGACAGAGAATATTTGCCTGGCGAGCTGGTTGAGGCGGCTAATTATTTTAATGATTTACACGGTGGTTCGACTCTCGCTGAGGTGCGCAAAAAGCTGCTTTTGGAAATGCGCAAGACAGGCAAAAAAATGCACGACATGGTCAATACGGCGACGACCATGGCAGCGGAATTGCTTGCTGAAGAGGAGAAAAATGGGGGGGATGTCGTGCTGAGTGGGCAGGAAAATCTCTTGAACGTTCCTGATTTGTGTCAAATCGATAAATTACAAAGACTATTCAATACTTTAAGAGCCAAACAGGATTTACTGGATTTGCTCGACAGGAGCATGAAGGTGTCGGGGGTTAGCATTTTTATCGGTGAAGAGTCGGGCTATGAATCCTTTGGTGATTGCAGTGTGGTTACTGCGCCGTATGAGTCGGATGGCGAGGTGATTGGCACACTGGGTGTTGTTGGCCCGACTCGCATGTCTTATGGGCAGGTAATATCAATTGTTAACGTTACTTCCAAACTATTGAGTAACGCTCTTTCGAAAACTAACTAGGTTCGAAAACTAACTAGGCTTGGGTGGTTTAGCGTAAAAGTTTGGTGTTGGTTTGCGCGCATTGCTAACTGCGACAGTATGAAAATTATTCGATCGAAACTTGTATTAAATCTTGCTGCCCCCATCTCTGCTTCAGTATGTACCTGTAGACTTACACTTGGCGTTTAACTGAAATGAGCAAGAAAAACAAAGGTGATGGCGAAACTGAGTCATCTGAATACCCGCTGGATGCTGATGAGAACGCCACATCCGACCTGGACACTAAAGCTGAACTCCCCATCGACGATGTGGAAACTTATGCAGATACTGGGCTTGAACATTCCGCCGCAGAAAATAAAGTAATAGAAGAATCACTGGGTCGTGTTGCTGAGCTTGAACAGCAAGTCGCTGAATTAAAAAATCAATACGTTCGTGCGCATGCGGAAACCGAGAACATTCGCAAGCGTGCTGAAATTGAAGTCGCCAATGGACGTAAATTTGCGGTAGAGGGTTTTGCCAAAGACCTTCTAAATGTTCGCGATAGTTTGGGGTTAGCCAGTGGTCTTGCGATAGCGGACGATCAAAGCGATGATCTAATCAAGATGCAAGAAGGTTTAGAGCTCACATTGCGGCAGTTGGATGGCGTGTTTGAACGTTTTGGTGTCAAACCTATCGATGCCGAGGTGGGTGACAAGCTTGATCCTGAATTGCATCAAGCCATGAGTACAGTCGATGGCGGTGAGGTGGATTCCGGCTGCATTGTGAACGTGGTTCAACCGGGTTATAAAATTCAAGAACGTTTGTTGCGGGCGGCTATGGTGGTCATCGCCAAATAGGGCGTATCAGGCAACATTTCAGGGTGTTTTTCCAGCCAGTCACAGCACTTGATACTGGTATTGAAGACCCCATATCCTTTTTATAGAAATTATTTAAAAAGACGCACGCATTAAAAGAGGCACTTGTCATGTCAAAAATTATTGGAATAGATTTAGGTACAA
>JABJKL010000226.1 GCA_018660405.1 Pseudomonadota bacterium
CAACATGGAATAGCGCCAGGATCGTTTACCAAAACCCAGATCGTCTTTCGATACCAACATACCCATGCCATCGGTAAACTCACCGTTACCATCAGGCAGCACAGTAATATTTTCGGCTTCCTGATCGGCCTTCCACGCATTCATTACGAAGGTATCGTTCACGCTTAAACACACGATGGTATCTATGCCTTGTTTAGAAAATACCGGCGCCAGCTCGTTATAGCGTGGCAAATGCGTTGACGAGCAAGTCGGCGTAAACGCACCTGGTAGTGAAAATACGATGACATTTTTACCTTTAAAAACATCGTCGGAACTGACATCTTGCCAGGCGTCGCCATTACGGGTACGGAAAATGACGGAAGGCACTGGCTGGTTTTCTTTATTGTTAAACATAGTTGATCTCGATTAATAGTCACTCAATTCATAGGATTAACGTATTATTAACCATCTATACTTATTTATTAAATCGTTTAAATATACTTTATTCATAGTTTTTATCTATTTTATGTCAAATCGCTAAAATAACAATGGTTACACAATGACACTCCTGCTTTGCCACCCCCCAATTTTGACACTCGCCCGTTAACAAGCCCCATTACAGGCTATAGTGGTGGCTAGAAAAAGGTAAAACTGCTACCTTACGCCCCGTACTCAAGGGGTCTCATTTGCCCCGCAAAACAAGGCAAACAAGCCGTACCTCATGCGTAAAATACTCGTCACCTCCGCACTCCCCTACGCCAACGGCCCCATTCATCTTGGTCATATGGTCGAGCATGTACAGACCGATATATGGATACGGTTCCAAAAAGCCCGAGGTAACGATGTGCGGGGAATTTGTGCCGACGATGCCCACGGCACCCCCATCATGCTGCGTGCCCGCAAAGAATGCATTGAGCCACAAGAACTGATCGATCGCATATGGCAGGAACACAATGCAGATTTTGTCGATTTTTTGGTTGAGTACGACAACTTTTACACCACGCATTCGCCGGAAAATGAAGCCATTAGCTCAGAAATTTATTTGGCGCTCAAAGCCGCTGGTGACATTGAAACAAAAACCATTGAACAAGCCTACGACGAAGCCGCTGGTATGTTCTTGCCAGACCGATTCATTAAAGGCACCTGCCCTAACTGCAAGACCGATGATCAGTATGGCGACAATTGCGAGTCCTGCGGTGCCACTTACAGTCCCGATGAGTTAATTAATCCTGTCTCTGCCCTGTCTGGCGAGAAGCCTACCACTCGTGAAACCAAACACTACTTCTTCAAACTCGGCAACCATCAGGCCATGCTCGAAAAATGGATTCGCTCGGGCACACTTCAGGATGGCATCGCCAATAAAATAAGCGAGTGGTTTGAGGTCGGACTGAAAAATTGGGATATTAGTCGTGATGCGCCCTACTTTGGCTTTGAAATTCCTGATGCGCCCGGCAAATACTTTTATGTATGGCTTGACGCACCTATTGGTTACATGGCCAGCCACAAAAACTATTGTGACCGTGTTGGTGAAGACTACGATTCATTTTGGAACGAAAACAGCAAAACCGAGCTGTATCACTTTATTGGTAAAGATATCGCTTATTTTCATACATTGTTTTGGCCGGCCATGTTGGCCGGTGCAGGCAAGCGCTTGCCCAACGGGGTGTATGCGCACGGCTTCCTCACTGTCGATGGCACCAAAATGTCCAAGTCACGCGGGACTTTTATCAAGGCCCGCACCTATTTAAAACACCTGTCGCCCGAATATTTACGCTACTACTTTGCCGCGAAGCTCGGCAGTGGTATCGATGACATTGACCTCAATCTGGAGGACTTCACGCAGCGAGTGAACTCAGACCTGGTCGGCAAATTGGTAAATATCGCTTCACGCTGTTCTGGTTTTATCAACAAACGATTTGATAGCCAACTGGCTGACACGCTTTTCGACCCTGCACTGTTCAACGAATTCACCGGTGGCAGTGAATCCATTGCCGAAAAATATGAGGCGCGCGAGTACAGCGCAGCCATACGACAAATCATGGCTTTCGCAGATAAGGCCAATCAATTTGTTGATGAACACAAGCCGTGGGTGCTCATTAAAGAAGAAGGCAAACTCGACGAAGTTCAAGCCGTTTGCACCCAGGGGTTAAATCTATATCGAATTTTGATCGCCTGGCTGCAGCCGGTATTGCCGAAGCTTGCCGCTGATAGTGCTGACTTTCTCAACACAGACCTCACATCGTTTCCTAACGGCAGCACAGAAGCGCTACTAAATCACACCATCAACAAGTTCAAACCATTGATGACCCGCATCGAACCAGAGAGTATTAAAAAGATGACCGAAGAAACCAAACAAGACGTGGCAGCCGAAGCGGAGCCCACGCCCACTGGACCGTTAGCCGATGACCCTGTTAATGCTGAAATCAGCTTCGACGACTTTGCCAGGATCGACCTGCGAATCGCCAAAATCATCAAAGCCGAACACGTTGAAGGCGCAGACGAACTACTGCAACTAACCCTGGATATTGGGGGTGAAACTCGCAACGTGTTCGCGGGTATTAAAGCGGCCTACGATCCCGCAGATCTGGAAGGCAAATTGACGGTAATGGTGGCTAACCTGGCAGCCCGAAAAATGCGCTTTGGAATATCTGAAGGCATGGTGTTGGCGGCAGGCCCCGGTGGATCTGAACTGTTTGTCCTGTCACCAGACGACGGTGCCAAGCCTGGCATGCGGGTGAAGTAAACCCGGCGACTTACGCAATGGGAACAATAAACTGGCAAGAAATCGACGCCTGGCTGC
>JABJKL010000254.1 GCA_018660405.1 Pseudomonadota bacterium
AAGGCCAGCAGAACCATGCTGGCACGACGCCAATGGCCCTGCGACGCGACGCAGTCACTGGATTTAGCGCTTTCATAACAAACCTGGAAGGACAATTCACGCAAATTGCAACACCCCGTTCGGTCTGGACCATCGGCCGTGTCGATGTACACCCCAATGCGCCTTCTATCGTACCGGGGGAGGTGAACTGCTCCGTGCAGATCCGCGATGGGTCCCTCGCGCAACTGGATGCCATGTGCGAGATAAGTCAGAAGGCAGCGGCCCAGACGGCGGTAGAACGAAATCTCGATATTTCGCTGTTAGAGACCAAAGCTGTCGCCCCGGTTGACATGGATGACGGGATCGTTGAGCAATTCTGTGAAGCGGCCGAATCGACTGTGCCTGGTGCCTGGCGGCGCATGCCCTCGGGGGCATTGCACGACGCCATGAATCTTGCCCCACGACTCCCGACCGGGATGATATTTGTGCCTTCGATCGGCGGCATCAGCCATGCTTTCGAAGAGGATACCCAACGGGAGCACCTGGTTGCTGGTGTTCAGGTCATGGTCGATGTGGTTGCTCGGCTTGCGAATCTGCCGGGCAAAACTGGCTAGGCTGTACTCGTGCCTTCCAGGTCGAATTCTGACACCATCTTCTACCGCATAAGGAATTTCTGGGTTTTGCCATCACGGTGATTCGAGATAGCGTAACCCCGCGGACAAAGGAATCTGGCGCTTTGTGCCGGATTTCTAGTGCACTGGGTATGAGAATTCTCCAAAATAAATTATTACCTGCTGTATAGAACTTAAAGTTAACATTAAGTCTGGAGATCATTACAGAGAGCCTGAATCCTATTTCGAGTATTAATTTTACCTCGATCATGGAACTGCGGTTTAAACACCAATACCCAATCCCCTCCTTAAGCCACTGTAACTTAACAGTGGACGAGAGTAATCTGAATGAAAATAACAGGAGGATAATAAACCCCCATCCAAACTTTCATAGCCTGTTTACCGTTAGTAAACTATAGGAAATTCCTGATTGATTACCCGCATTCAATCGAACCGACGGCTTCCACAATGAGCAAATCAGGATTATCGATCCAGCACATCGAAAAACAACATCACCAGCTTAGCGTCACCTGGAAAGACGGCCACCACAGCTTCTTCCACTACATCTGGCTGCGTGACAACTGTGCCTGCATCGAATGTGGGGATCGGTATGGCGGGCATCGGTATCTGGAGTTCAGTGAACTACCTGACGACATAACCCCCCGAAACATCATTGTTGATGACGAGGGAAAACTGCAAATCGAATGGAACAACAACGGCCACCTGACCACATACTCTGCAAACTGGTTGCGTGAACATTGTTACTCGAGCGCAGCAATCGACGAGCGCCGGTCTAGACCAATTCTGTGGGATTCAAAAATCGGGGACGAGATTCCCCAATGGGACTATAAGAAAATAATTGAGGACGATGCCTCACGACTACAATTATTTGGGCGAATAAACGACTATGGTTTCGGGATTATCAGCAACGTGCCAACCCAAATGGACGAAATCGAACGATTGGCATCATTATTCGGATTTATTCGACAAACCCATTACGGTCGCGTATTCGATTTGATATCGACGCCACAGCAACGCATTCTGGCGCAAACTTCTCACGCTATCAGGCCGCACAACGACGAAAATTTTCGCGACCCGATACCCGGCTTATTCATGATGCACAGCCTGCAGGCAAGCGAATGTGGTGGTGGCGCCTCGATATTCGTCGACGGATTCAATGCCGCCAGGAAACTTCGGCATCAGAACCAGGAGTATTTTGATTTATTGTCTAGTACACCCATCCCACACCGACGCTTCCTGGTCGACGAAGTAGACGATGTAGCATTCTCGGCAAACTGGCCGGTAATCCAACTCGATCATCATCAGGACATAGTAGCAATCCACATCAACGAACGTACTATGGCGCCACTGGAAAACGAGGCGCATTTAGTCGAACCCGTTTATCACGCACTCAAAGCAATGTTCAAACTGGTATACGCTCCACAAGCAAGCTTGGAATACAGGCTTGAATCGGGCCAGGCCGCAATCCTGGATAACCATCGGGTGCTTCATGCCCGAACCGCGTTCAACGGTAACCGACATATCCGCCAGTGTCATGTTGACCGGGACGAGTTTTTTAGTCGGTTGCGAGTTTTACAACGGCAGCTCCATTGAAATAATTTCCTACATTCGTAGGAATAACACGACTAAGGCTTTATTCGAACGCCAGCGCACCATCCTGTATTCAGAGGGATATTCGGCAGGTTCAGCATGGCGCCGGCCATGGGCACGGCGTAATGGGCGTCTAAAACCTCAGGGATGTTCGGGACCATCACAGCCACAGTAACGCCCGTGCCGGTGCCATGTCCTGGCAACGCACCGACCAGACGCCGACAGCGCGACGCGGTCTGTGACCAGGTACGCCGGGCGCGGTCGTGAATCATGGCCGTTTGGTCAGAATACACCTGCTCGGCCCGGGTGAGAAAGCTTGTAGGGTTTAAAGGGGTGTAGTTCGCTGGGGCTGAGCCCAGGTTCTGATCGTAAATTCTGGGCATCGCTACCATCAGGGGCTTTGGCAAGCGGCCGGATCATGCCGAATCCCGTGGACTGTACAGATGGGCTCGATCAAAGAGTTGTTTAAAGGCAAAAAGATGCGTAAAATGGTGCACTGCAACAAACTTTGGAAACCCACCTTGAACTCAAACCAGACCAAGGCCCCTTTGCCCGAATTCACGGATCTCGCCGCCACCATGGCAGACGTAATGGTGCGCAGCCAAAAAATAGCCAACGATTTCATGCGCCAGCACGGTGGGGGGTTCGCCGGCAGTTTTGACCCAGCCAAATTGAGTGACAGTTTTCTCAAGAATTTTGCCGATCTACAAGTTGATCCTGAGGTGCTGGCCCAAGCCCAGGCGGATTTTTGGCAAGGCTCAGTTGCCCTATGGCAGCAGGTGGCGCTTGGGACGCTTGGAGGCTCGACGGAGAAGGTGATAGAGCCAGACTCATCTGATTACCGCTTTCGAAGCGAGGGCTGGAATGACGGCCATCTGTTTGATTTTATCAAGCAGTCTTACCTGCTGGCGTCACGTTATGTCATGGAGTCCACCGCATCGGTTAATGGTATGGATGATAAAACCCGTGAGCAGATCCAGTTTTTTACCCGGCAATACGTTGATGCGATGGCGCCGACTAACCTCGCATTAACCAACCCCGATGTACTAAAAAAGACTCTTGAAACCAAGGGCGAAAATCTGGTCAAGGGTTTTAAAAACCTTCTTGATGATCTGGAGCGGGGCAACGGCACCCTTAAAACCCAGATGGTAGATACCGAGGCC
>JABJKL010000260.1 GCA_018660405.1 Pseudomonadota bacterium
CTTAAAACCTTGGCGATGCGAAAGCAAAACCATTATGCTAACCGAGCAAATCAACTAAATTGATGGGCGGGATACTCTCTTAGACTAGAGCCCGATCTGTCCAAAAGGTTCTGACGACGTACAGCGTTTAAAACCGGTATAAAGTCTAAATTAAGTCGGGAGCTATCGATGATTAAGTTGTATACCGCAGGCACGCCCAACGGCAGAAAAATATCGATCGCGTTGGAAGAAATGAATCTGGATTACGAGGTTCACGCAATTGATCTTGGTGGTTTGGAGCAAAAACAAGATTGGTATCTAAAACTAAATCCAAATGGACGTATACCGACGATCGTCGATCAGGGTAACGATGAATTTGTGGTTTTTGAGTCGGGTGCGATTTTAATCTATCTCGCAGAAAGGACGGGATTACTGATGCCCTCAGAAGGCAGCAAACGGTCTGAAGTTATTCAGTGGCTAATGTTCCAGATGGGGGGTATTGGCCCGTTACAGGGGCAGGCACATGTGTTTTATCGTTATGCGCCTGAAAAAATCCCCTATGCGATCGATCGCTACCAGAAAGAGACTCGTCGATTATACGAAGTATTGGAATCTCAACTTGCGCACCAGGAGTTCTTGGTTGGCGAGTATTCCATCGCAGACATCGCAACGTTTCCCTGGGTTCGGCGCCATGAATGGGCTGGTGTCTCAATCGATGGTTTGCCTAATGTGGAACGTTGGTTAGCAGTGATTGAGGCACGACCCGCAGTACAGCGTGGTGTGGAAGTACCGAAGAAAGTTGAAAAAGAAGACAAAGTCAAAGATGGAAAAGCGATGTTGGTTAAATAAACTCAAGGTGCTGATTTTAACTTCTCCAGAGCCCAGTCAATATGCTCTTGCACCATTACGGTCGATTCTTCTCGTCTGGTTTGCAGAGCGGTTATGATGTTATCGCATGGAACGCAGTTCCCTAAAGCCACGGCTATGTTTCGTTGCCAGCGCTCATAGCCGATGCGGCGAATGGCGTTTCCTTCGGTATGTTTAAGAAATTCATCTTCAGTCCATTCAAACAGTTTAAGCAAATCCGGATCGGACAAATCCTCGCGAGCCAGAAAGCCGGCTTCTGTGGTGAGTTGTGCAAACTTGTTCCAGGGACAAACCAATTGACAGTCATCACAGCCATAGACGCGGTTACCCATGGCGCTGCGAAATTCTTTCGGAATGCTGGTTTTCAACTCAATGGTGAGATAAGAGATGCAGCGTCGTGCATCGATCTGATAGGGCCCAATAATGGCCTGGGTCGGGCAGACATCTATGCAGGCACTGCAACTGCCGCAGTGGTTGATTGCGGGTTTATCAACGGGTAGAGGCAGATTGGTGTAAATCTCGCCAAGAAAAAAATACGAACCGCGCTGCTTGTTTAATAAATTGGAGTGCTTGCCGATCCAGCCAAGCCCCGCTTTTTCCGCCAGAGCTTTTTCGAGTACGGGTGCGCTGTCGGTAAACGCTCGATATTCATAGCCGTCCAGTTCATTGTTTATTCGTTCAGATAATTGCGCAAGACGTTTGCGAATTAGCTTGTGGTAGTCCTTTCCCAACGCGTAACGCGATATATAGGCAATATCCGAATTTTGCAATGTTGCTTCGGCATGCAGCATATCGTGCGGCATGTAATCCATACGTGCAGAGATCACGCGTAACGTGCCTGGAATCAGGTCTGTGGGTCGGCTCCGTTTAGTGCCGTGACTTTTCATGTAATCCATTTCACCGTGAAACCCCTTTTCAAGCCAGTGAAGGAAATGCGATTCTTGTTCGTGTAATGAGGTATCGGTGATGCCTGCCTCATCAAAACCCAGCTCGCGCGCCCATTGTTTTATCTGTTGGGCGAGGTCATGCAAGTGTGGCTTGTCGTCTATTGCGGGATCCATGGTGATTATCATATTTTTGTCTATTATGGGGTGGCATCATTTAGATCTACCATCCCCTTTTATACTTTGGCTTCGTTGTTTATCAATACTTGACCATCTCGGTTGCGAAGCCTAATAATTATATACTTACTGTCAGCGATAACGGTTGGTTTTAGAGCTAGCCCAGGATTAGCCACTATTAATTATGCGCAAATACGATTGTGAATTATTCGATTCGGCCGCTAGCAAAGCGCTAGATGCCCTGTGCATCGAAACACAGGGTGTGAGCGGTTACGAACTGATGGCTCAAGCGGGTCATCAGGCTTATTTGTTGCTGGTCGCGCGCTACTGGCGGGCAAAAAGTGTTGTCGTGTTTTGTGGCCCTGGCAATAATGGCGGCGATGGTTACGTACTCGCGCGGCTATTACATCAGGCTGGCTTTGGTGCGCAGGTATACAGCTTAAAAGAACCGGCTACAAAAGACGCACGCCGGGCTGCACAGGAGGCTAATTCCGCTGGTGTAAAAATCGATACTTGGCGAGCGGATATGGATTGGCAAGCAGACTTGTTAGTAGACGCAATGTTAGGTATCGGCCTTAAAACCAGTCTACGAGCAGACTATTTGAGCTGTGTGCGCGAAATCAACCAACGAAATCTTCCTGTGCTCGCTATCGATGTGCCCACAGGTGTCGATGCAGACACGGGAGGTTTGTTGCCTGAAGCTATTGTTGCCGACAGTACTATTACGTTTATTACGCGTAAAGCGGGACTGTACAGCGGGCCAGCGCTCAACGTGCGGGGCGAATTGTATTTCTCTGATTTGGCAGTGGCACCAGAGTTATATGATCGTTTCGATCCCACTGCCCGGTTGATTCAGGCGGCGTTGCCTGATCGTAAACCCGATTCTCATAAGGGCAGTTATGGTCAGGTGGCCGCATTGGGTGGTGAGCGCACTATGCGGGGTGCGATTTTTTTATCAAGTCACGCGGCACTCCGAAGTGGCGCTGGCTTGGTCACCGCGCATACGCCAGATGCGGGCGTGACCGAAATTGATGAAGTGATGAGTCAGCAATGGCGCATTGGTGATGCGCTTCCGAAATGCGACGTTCTTTTATTCGGTCCAGGTGCAGGTCAAGGTGAATGGGCTCAGGCGGCGTTCGAGGCGGCACAGGATTTCGACAAATTAAAGGTATTCGATGCTGACGCGCTGGCTTTGTTGGCCGATCGACCTAACCGGGATGATCAACGGATTATTACCCCACACCCTGGCGAGGCTGCACGTTTGTTGGGTGTTTCCAAGACCCAGATTCAAACGGATCGTTTTCAGGCGGTGCGTGATTTGCAGGCAAAATATGGTGGGGTTGCTGTGCTAAAGGGTGCTGGAACGCTGGTTTGCGATGGCGATCAGTTGCAGCTTTGTGATCGCGGCAATGCCGGCATGGCGACTGCAGGAAGTGGTGATGTGCTGGCAGGAATTATCGCGGCCTTGCTGGCGCAAGGCTTGGTGCCAATGGCTGCTGCGTGCCAGGGTGTTCTATTGCACGCCATAGCGGGTGATTTGGCGACTGCGGAGCAGAGCGAGCAGGGAGTTATCGCCAGTAGCATAACGGCTCACATTCCCCAAGCCATCAAAATCGGTTCGGACTCAACATGAATACGCACAAAATAGTTGGCAGCGATGCTATGCAAACTTTGGGTATGAGCTTGGCCAAACAATGGTTGCCGAACAGCCATGAGCCTGTATCGAGCAGTCATGAGCCCGTATCGAGCAGTCGTCCGCCCGTATTGGTCTACCTGAACGGCGATTTAGGTAGCGGCAAAACAACGCTGGCGCAAGGCGTATTGCGTGGTTTGGGAGTGTCTGAGGCAGTAACGAGTCCAACTTATACATTGGTAGAGCAATACGAGACCGACAGCGGTTTAATTAGTCATTTGGATTTGTATCGTTTGGAGCGGCCATCAGAACTTTCGGCACTTGGATTTGAGGATATCTACACAAATTCGGTACTTGTGATAATTGAGTGGCCGAGCAAAGCGGCGGAATTCTTACCCAAACCAAGCTGTTCGGTTGAATGCACGTATGTGGATAGTGACTCCCGAATAGTTATGATTTCAGATGAAGAAAGCTTTGCATCTATCTGAAAAAATTGAAATTATTGGATTTTTTTGCAATAAACGGCTAAAGTTGTGCCGTCAGACTTAATATCTCCTTGGTGGGCAAGTGCTCCTTCAGTTTAGGTTTGCTGTATTCAGAGTGATCCAGATGATTCAAGACAAGGCGCAGTTCGAAGAGAATGGCGAACCCTCATTCGAGGGCCGCAGCGCTTCAAGGGCTGCAACGCCGTATTGGGTCATCTGGATCACTCCCTTCGGGCGAGCCGCTGAACACCGCAAACCTAAATTGAAGGAGCACTAGTTGCTTAGCTTAAATAGAAATAAATCAAGGCACTGCCTCCGGTTCTGCAAACACCGGTCAGCCTGCTTCACTATAGCGTTTCTGCTAATCCCGCACCTTCTCCTGTTTTCTGGTCAGGTGTGGGCTGCCACCAACGTTAACAATATTCGGTTATGGAATGCGCCAGATCATACCCGAGTGGTTCTGGATCTTGGCAATAAGGCAGACTACAAAACATTTGAACTTGATAATCCCTTGCGCCTGGTTGTAGATTTGACCGAATCCAGATGGAAGGGGGATTTGCCGACAACGGCTAGCGATGATCGGTTTTTAAAGGGTATTCGCACTGGGCAGCCTACGCCGGGTGTCACCCGTTTTGTGTTGGAACTGTGGCAAAAGGTAAGCGCAAATTCATTTCAGTTAGATCCCCATAAAGAATATGGATACCGTTTGGTTATTGATCTAAATGAGATTGTCGATAGCACTCCTGAATCTTCGGGTGCTGTGTATCTGCCGCCATCACGGACTAGCCCGAGCGGCCCGATAAATGATCAGATATTAACAGTAGCTATTGATGCGGGCCACGGTGGGGAAGACCCGGGCGCTCGTGGCTCCCGAGGCTATCGCGAAAAAATAATTACTATGGAAATAGCGCGTCGATTAAAGAAAGTCATCGATGCTGACCCGAATATGCGGGGCGTGCTTACCAGGGATGGTGACTACTATATTGATCTGCGCAAACGTACTGAAAAAGCTCGCGACCGCGGTGCTGAAGTATTTGTTTCTATTCATGCAGATGCCTTTCGTAGCGCGAGTGTAAGTGGCTCGTCCGTATATGCTTTGTCGCAGAGAGGGGCGTCGAGTGAGGAGGCCCGCTGGTTGGCAGATCAGGAAAACGCATCTGATCTTGTTGGCGGGGTGAGCCTAAAGGACAAAGATGCACTGCTGGCTGAAGTGTTGCTGGATTTATCCATGACCAAGACGATTAGTGATGGCCGGGAAGTGGGCGCCCATGTACTCAAACAACTTGCGAGCGTTGGCAAAGTTCATAAAAAGCGGGTTGAGCAAGCGCGATTTGTGGTGCTCAAATCCCCCGATATTCCGTCCATTTTGGTTGAGACAGGCTTTCTTACCAACTCGGGCGAGGAACGCCGACTTTCGCAAAAAGATCATCAGGAGAAACTTGCCCAGGCGATATATCGCGGCCTAAAAGCCTACCAGGACGGCGTTCAGCCGCCCTTAAATATTGCGCGTGATACTTCTGCTATGCAATTTATTACCTACAAGGTGAAGCGTGGCGATACTTTGTCTGAAATTGCGGAAAAATACCGCGTTTCGTCCGGTAAGATTAAGCAGCACAACAGAATTCGAAACAATGTGGTGATGTTGGGCCAAAGCTTGCGTATCCCAAGATGAGACCTTTGCACGATGGTCATTTTGTTCTCTGGCGGCGTTAAAAACGTACTCAATCGGTCATTTATGCCATATAAACTCCCTCTTTCCGTGCGTTTTGCGTTGCCAGAGAACAAAATTCCTGCTCGTGAAAAGGCCTCAAGGTAGATAAAAATTAAATAGCGCGTGGCAATCGGACTGCCGCACGATAGAATTATCGCTCCAAATTCTTTGCATACCTCAATAGTTTTTTAGAATCAGGAGCACCTTGAGTCCACCAGCAGATTCCCACGTTATAACGGAGCCGCGCATCAAAGCGATGCCGCCGCAGTTGATTAATCAGATTGCTGCGGGTGAGATCATTGAACGACCAGCATCAGTGCTTAAGGAGCTGATCGAAAACGCGTTAGACGCAGGTGCTACTCGAATTGAAGTTACTGCGGAGAGAGGTGGCGTTAAACGTTTGCTGATATCAGATAACGGTGGTGGAATATTAAAACAAGATTTAGCGCTGGCTTTGGCGCGTCATGCAACGAGTAAAATTGATAGCCTGGATGATCTGGAAACGGTTGCCACGCTTGGGTTTCGTGGTGAGGCACTGGCAAGCATAGCATCCGTCGGACGATTAACTCTTCGTTCAAGGGCCCGAGGTGAAGATAGTGGATGGGAAATCCGTAGCGAGGGAGATGACCAGATAAGTGAAGCCGTACCGGTGGCAATGCCAGTCGGCACGTGGATAGAAGTGCGCGATCTTTTTTACAACACGCCAGCGCGTCGGAAGTTTTTGCGTACTGAACAAACTGAGCTAAATCGCTTGGATCAGACGTTGCGGCGCATGGCGATGTCGCGTTTTGATGTGAAGTTCGAGTTCAGTCACAACGGTCGAGTGCGGCGACATCTCGACGATGCGATGACGCAACCGCTAGAGCGGATTGCCACGGTTATGGGCGATGAGTTTGTGTCTAACAGTGTGCCACTGGACGCCGCGGCTGGGGCAATGCATTTAAGCGGTTGGCTTGGATTACCTGCATTCTCACGGGCGCAACGCGATATGCAGTACTTCTTCCTGAACGGGCGGCTTATTCGAGACCCAACCGTTTCGCACGCGATAAAGCGTGCATATCAAGATGTACTGTTTCATGGAAGACAGCCCGCTTACGTGGTCTATTTGGAGCTGGATCCGGCACGGGTCGACGTGAATGTGCACCCAAGCAAACACGAGGTACGGTTTCGTGACGGTCGCGATGTGCATGGGTTTATTCAAAAAGCAGTGTCCGAAGTGGTCGAGGCTGGTGTCGGTGATAACCCATCTTTAAGTGCATCCTTTGTACGGCCGACGGTAGTAAGCCAGTCGAATGCAGGTGCGAGCCCGGAACAGGAATCCGTATTTGCTGCCGGTGCGTACGCTGCGCCTGCAATGTCTGGTGCGAGTAGTGCTGAGTCGACCCGGTTTTATAAAGGTTTGCATGGCGGTCAGCCGAATCATTTTGGTGTAGTTTCTGATGTGGTTAGAGAGCCTGTTTTGACCGGCGGGATTGAAGCGGCCAGCTCAGAGAGTGATATGCCGCCATTGGGTTTTGCGCTTGCGCAACTTCATGGCGTTTATATTCTTGCGCAAAATAGTAACGGCATGGTGGTCGTGGATATGCATGCGGCACATGAACGAATTACCTATGAAAGGCTAAAACAGCAATATGAAGCAGGTAGTGATGCCAACCAGGAAGCGCCCGGGCAACCGTTGATCGTGCCGGTGAGCCTGGTTGTGAGCGATCGCGAAATTGCCGCCTGGGAGTCTAATAAAGATTTATTCCCCAAGTTGGGGCTGGAAGTAGACCAATTGGATGAAACCGGTTTAGTGGTTCGCTCAGTGCCTAAATTATTGCTCAACGCGGATATCGCTCAATTAGTTCGAGACGTATTATCCGACTTGATCGAAGCGGGTAGTTCGGGCCGAATAGAGCAAACCATAAACGAAACGCTTTCTTCAATGGCATGTCATGGATCCGTTCGTGCGAATCGTAAGTTAACAATCGAAGAGATGAATAGTCTGTTGCGAGATATGGAGCACACCGAACGCAGTGGTCAGTGCAATCACGGCCGACCCACGTGGATTCAGTTAAGCCTTCAGGAATTTGACCGCTGGTTTAAGCGTGGGCAGTGATTATGGGAACGGCACTTTATTCTACGTATGGCTTCCGAATGCCAGAATAACACGCCGTGAACCCTTCCCTGGGGGCTCGGCGCCAGCTCCCTGCTGGCGACGGTTATTCTGGCATTCGAAAGCCATACTTCCTGGTAGCGTGATGTGAACAGTTCGAATCTGCCAGTACTTGCTTTAATGGGAACCACTGCAACCGGTAAGACGGATTTAGCGGCGACTTTAAGTGATGTATTACCCATCGAACTGATCAGTGTCGATTCGTCATTAGTCTATCGTGGCATGAATATAGGCACCGCGAAGCCGGACAAAGCGTTTCTGGAAAAATATCCGCACGCGCTGGTGGATGTGCGTGATCCACAAGATACCTATTCAGTGGCTGATTTTTGCAAGGATGCTACCGAAGCGATTATGCAGATTCATCAGCGTGGCAATATCCCCTTGCTGGTAGGTGGCACCAACTTCTATTTTTCGGCTTTGGAGAATGGTTTACCTGACCTGCCCGCCGCGGATGCCGCTTTACGTGAACGTATTCTTGACGATGCAAAAGAACATGGTTGGGCTGAGTTGCATAAGCGTTTAGCGGTTTTAGATTCCAGGCGTGCGGCTAAAATTGATCCGAATGACGCCCAGCGAATTCAGCGGGCATTGGAAATTGTTGAGCTTACCGGCGCCGCCGTGCCAACCGCAGCAGATGTGTCACGATCAACAGGTACTCATTTGATCAAAATGGCACTCGCGATATCTGATCGTCGGGTTTTGCATCAACGTATTGAGCAACGCTTTGAGAAAATGCTCGCGCAAGGGTTGAAGCAAGAAGTCGAGGCGTTGCTGTCGGGCGGTGTACCTGCGGATTGTACCGCCATGAAGATGATCGGTTATCGACAAATGCTTGATTACCTTGGAGGGAGTACAGATTTTAAAGTTATGTGTGCGGCTACAAAGGCCGCCACGCGACAGTTATCGAAGCGACAATTAACGTGGATGCGTCAACAACGAGGAATAACCTGGTTTATAACCGATGGGTTAAATTCCATTAATAATGGGGTGCTTGCCGAGTTTGTCACAGAAAAGCTGATCGCTTTTGGCTTATAATGATGTTGTTTGGTATTTGAAGCATGATCGAAAATATTACAACGCACGGCAACAACAGCTAACTACTATTTAAAAATAAAAACTGGAGGTAGTTAAAATGGCGCAACATAAGGGGACTGTTCTCCAAGATCCTTTCTTGAATGCTCTTCGTAAAGAACGTATTCCAGTGTCAGTTTATTTGGTGAATGGCATTAAACTGCAGGGTCAAATCGAATCATTTGATCAATTTGTGGTGGTACTTCGTAACACTGTTAATCAGATGATTTATAAGCATGCGATTTCTACTGTCGTACCTTCGCGAGCGGTTAAGATCCCGCATAACGACGAGGACGAGGAGCAAGAAGGTTAAGATTTTTCAGTGAAATTTCAGTCGAAGCAAGGTTTTAGGCTGATAGCCACATTAACAGGGCTTGCTCAACTTGGTGGGTCCATCATTTTCATTTGTAACGGAGTAAAGTAGTTTTTGTTTGATCTTACCGAGGTCGATCGACCATCGCGCACGCTGGTGTTATGCCAACGACATACTCGGCTTGGACACCCTGGAAGTCGACCGGTTGCGGGCTCTCATCGTGGCAAGCAATATGATCCGCTCAGCCAGGAAGCCTTGTCAGAAATTTGTCTGCTGGTTGAATCTGCTGGTGGTGAGATTGCGCATATTGTTACCGCCAGTCGGCCAAAGCCGCAGCCTGGAACATTTGTTGGTTCTGGTAAGCTTGATGAGCTTGCGCAAGCGGTAAAAAAGCACGCTGTTGGACTGCTGGTAGTCAACCAGGCAATTACCCCAATTCAGGAACGTAATCTGGAGCGTGCGCTCGAATGTCGTGTGCTTGATCGTACAGGTTTGATTCTGGATATTTTTGCGCAGCGCGCACGAACCCATGAAGGCAAGCTACAGGTTGAGCTTGCTCAACTTCGGCATCTTTCCACCCGGTTGGTTCGAGGCTGGACCCATCTGGAACGTCAAAAAGGCGGTATCGGTTTGCGTGGCCCGGGTGAAACACAGTTGGAAACCGATCGACGGTTAATCGGCGGGCGGATTCGAAAATTAAAAGAGCGCCTGGTAAAAGTGTCTGCCCAGCGTGCTTTAAGACGCGTAGCGAGGGAGAAGGTACCTTTGCCGACGGTGTCTCTGGTGGGTTACACCAACGCAGGTAAATCGACGCTGTTTAATCGAATGACAGATGCGGGCGTTTACGTCGAAGATCAATTGTTTGCGACTCTGGATACCACCATGAGGCGACTGAACCTGCCAGAATACGGCAAAGTAATCTTGTCTGACACCGTAGGGTTCGTGCGAGACCTGCCACATACTTTGGTGCAGGCATTTCAGTCAACTTTGGAAGAAGTTAGCAGTGCGAACGTTCTGCTGCACGTGGTAGATGCTGCAGGTGCAAGCCGAGACGACAATATTAACGCTGTGCAAAAAGTTCTGGATGAGATCGACGCTGGTGAGATTCCGCAGATTTTGGTGTACAACAAGGCGGATTTGCTTGAGCCTGAGTTTCGCGGTAGAGCGCTTAATGGTTTCGACGGAAAAATTGCCGAAAAGGTCTGGGTGTCTGCGCATGACGGAAGCGGCCTGAATGATTTGCTGGATTCGATTACCCGAGTTCTGTCTACAACCCGGCAAAGCTATCAGGTTTGCCTGCCAGTGAGCGCGGGCGCATTACGCGCGAAACTTTATGAGCGCGGTAGTGTGAAAGCCGAATCGCAAACCGATATTGGTGATTGGCAGATTGAAATAGAATTGTCTGATTCAGCCCTTGGTTGGTTGCGTAAACAAACTGATGTTCAGGAAATCGCATTAAACTGATCAACGGTTTTTTAAAAATTATTTGTAAAACCTGTTTACTATCCCCATGTTAAATACTTGGGCTTGGGGTGAAAACGCAGTTTTGTCCCATGCTACAATCTATCGGTTTTTGACCCTTTTTTTCTTACCTACTTTTTTACCAGCGTGGAGTATTTATAATGCCTTGGAATGAACCTGGTTCAAGTGGCGACAATTCGGGCGGCGGGCGCAAGCCAGGTGGTCGCTCAAATGGTCGCGGAGCGAGCAGTTCGCCCGATCTTGAAGACGTAATTCAAAACGTACGCAAGCGTTTTGGTGGTGGTGGAAGCGGTTCTGGCCATTCCAGTGGGGGAAGCATCTTTCCAGGTTGGCCTATCGCCTTGCTTGTGCTGGCTATAGCTTATTTGGTTAATTCTGCAAACTTTGTTGACGAGGGTTATAACCTGGTCAAACTCCGTTTTGGGGAACACTCCGCAACTTATGGTGCGGGTTTGAGATTTGTTTTTTGGCCGATCGAAGAGAAGCGCCTGGTCGATGTGGATTCGGTTCGTCCGTTGACGGTGGGTTATCGTGATAATGGAACTGAGCGTAAGCAAGCGGTGCGCAGTGAAGCGCAAATGGTGACCACTGACGAAAACATCGTGGATGTCGAACTCACCGTGCAATACAACATCAAAAGCGCCGAAGATTTGATCTTCAATGTGTCCGAGGTTGATTTTCGCGGTGGTGTGGATGCGGTCGTTCGCGGTGCTACCGAGAGTGCATTACGTGAGGTCGTCGGTTCCAAGACGATGGACGGGGTTTTAACCGATGAGCGTACCACAGTAGAAATAGAGACCAGGATCTTGCTGCAAAATGTTCTGGATCGCTACAATACAGGCATTGATGTTTTGTCGATAGAACTGCAAGCATCTAGACCGCCTCAAGAAGTGCAACACGCGTTTGATGATGTTGTTAAAGCCGATCAGGATTATGTGCGTTTGAAAAACGAGGCAGAAGCCTATGCACTCAGTGTATTGCAGATTGTTGAAGGTAACGCCAGGAGAGTCGAGCAGGAAGCGAATGCCTATCGAGAGACGGTGGTTGCCAAGGCCGAGGGTGAAGCCTCACGTTTTACCCAGGTGTTGACAGAGTATCAAAAAGCGCCAGCCATCACTCGAGAGCGTCTATATTTAGATACGATGGAGCAAGTGCTTTCGAATACAACAAAGGTGATGATTGATCAAGAAAGTGGCAACAGTTTGATGTATCTGCCACTGGATAAATTAGTTGAAAACAGTGGTCGCGCGGCTGCTCAAAGTGCGCCAGCACGGTCGAATACGACTAACGTGCAGAGTCCAGTTAATCAAGGTGCGACGAGCAGTCGACCTGAACGTGGTAGGGAGGTTCGCTAATGAATCAGAAATATTTTCCAGTATTAGTGGTGTTGGCGTTTGTCGGTTTTGTGGCATCTAATTCGCTCTTCTTTGTGTATGAGTGGGAGCGAGCGCTTAAGTTTCGATTTGGCGAATTTGTTGGCGAGGAAATGCAACCGGGGTTGCGATTTATGATTCCGTGGGTGAATACCGTTGAGAAATTTGATATGCGCATTCAAACAATGGATGAGCGAGCAGAGCTGTTTCAGACGATCAACAAAGAAGATTTGATGGTTGATAGTTTTGCGAAGTGGAAAGTTTCCGATTTAAAACAGTATTACACTTCAGTGCGAGGAAACCCTTCGGTAGCACAAAATCGTTTGTCGCAAAGAGTGAATAGTAGTTTACGATCCGAGGTAGCCAAACGCACTATTCCC
Organism: Pseudomonadota bacterium; assembly: GCA_018660405.1. Taxonomy (GTDB): domain Bacteria; phylum Pseudomonadota; class Gammaproteobacteria; order Arenicellales; family Arenicellaceae; genus UBA10349. Next base: position 12,511 of record JABJKL010000260.1, read on the forward strand.
GAGGTGATTGCTGGCGACCGCGCTGAGATCATGGATATTGTACAAAGCGCTATCAATGAAGAGGCCAGGGCCATTGGTGTTGACGTTATTGATGTTCGCTTGAAGCGCGTTGATTTGGCAGATGAGATTCGCGGAGAATTGTTTGCCCGGATGGAATCTGAGCGTGCCAGAATTGGCGCTGAGAAACGCGCGACGGGTGAAAACGAAGCCGAGCAGATTCGTGCTGATGCTGATCGTTTGCGAGCAATTACACTTGCGACTGCGCAAAAATATGGAGATGAGACGCGTGGTGAAGGTGATGCAACAGCGACCCGGATTTACGCTGAAGCTTATGGCGAAGATGAAGAGTTCTATTCATTTTATCGCTCACTGGGTGCTTATCAATCGACGTTTGAGCGAGGGGGTGATTTGATGGTTCTGGACCCCAGGTCCGAATTCTTTAAGTACTTCAATCAGGTTAAATAAGCAGAGATCTTTGTACGATTGTTGCTGCGAGCGAAACGCCGCAATTGACTGCCAAGCAAGCCGATGATTGACTGGACCCTATTATTCATGGCCTTCGGGCTGATGCTCATTATCGAGGGTATTACACCGTTAATTGGCCCCGACCGGTTTCGACGAATGGCGGCGATTGTTAATGGACTAACCGATAATCAGTTGCGATCTATGGGTTTTGCGTTGATGTTGGGTGGTCTTATTGTGCTCACGTTGTCTAAAAGTTGGTGAAGGTGCTCCCGGATAATTATTATGATTGGTAACGATCGCTGGCAATTGCCGCAAGGCGTGGAAGAGTTATTGCCGCGACGCGCTGCTGCGTTGGAGGCGTTGCGAGTCCGCTTGCTTGGAGCCATGCAAGCGCGTGGTTATCGGTTGGTATCACCGCCAATGATCGAGTTTTTGGAAGCATTGCTAACCGGTACCGGCGCTGCTGCAGAGCGTGCCACCTATAAAGTGACCGATTCTGAAACCGGCCGCACGATGGGGGTTCGGTCTGATATTACCCCGCAGGTGGCTAGAATCGACGCCCACTATTTGAGTGAAAACGAAGTAAACCGACTATGTTATGCGGGGCCGATTGTGCGCACGCACTCGCGAACGCCCGGTGGTGCGAGAGAAGAGCTGCAATTAGGTGGAGAGTTATTTGGTGTAGCTGATCTATCCGCTGATTGTGAAGTAATCGACACTATGCTCAGCTTATTCAATCAGGTTGGCACTCTCGAGATCACTTTATCTCTGGGGCATGTCGGTGTTTATCGTGAACTGGTTAAATTGGCAGAGCTCAATGGAGAGCACAAGAGCGACGTGTTAACGACGCTCCAGCAATTCTCAATTCCAGATATGGACGCACTGATTTCTGGCAGTGATGTAGACCTCTCCAATTTTAGAAATTTGATGAATCTTTCTGGCGATACCGATGTGCTCGACAGTGCACGTAAAGTTTTGCCAAAGAATGCTGAGATAACAAAGTGTTTGGATCAATTAGCGGGCGTTTGTGAATTTGTAATGATTGCTTATCCAAATACGGAAATTCATATCGACCTCGCTAATGTGCGCGGATACCAATACCACACCGGCATAATTTTCGAGTGCCTGGTTGACGGTGTAGGCCAGGCGCTGGCCAATGGTGGTCGATACGACGCGATTGGCGCAGATTTTGGTCGCTCACGACCCGCCACTGGTTTTTCGGCGGATTTAAAAGCTTTGTTGTCGTTGCAGACGGAATTGCCCAAGGTTAGGCAAGGCGTACTGGCGCCTTGTCCACAGCACCAGCTACAGGATGAGAGTTTACGCTTGGCCGTCGCCGAATTGCGAGCTAACGGCGAACAAGTCATCAACAAATTATCTGAGAATGATGCTGAACAATGCGATCGTCAGTTAATACAAAAAGATGGTGCGTGGCTGGTGAAGCCTCTGTAGCACAGATGAAGTACAGATGAGCAATAAACTGGTATTGGTTGGTGCCCAATGGGGTGACGAGGGTAAAGGAAAGATCGTTGATCTGCTGACCGAAAAAGTCGAAGTGGTGGTACGATTTCAGGGTGGGCATAACGCCGGACATACTCTGGTTATCGACGGACAAAAAACCGTTCTTCACTTAATCCCATCGGGTATTTTGCGGCCTGCCGTTCAGTGCTATATCGGCAACGGTGTGGTACTTTCGCCTGATGCCTTGATTGAAGAAATGGATGCTCTTGAGGCCTCTGGCGTTGATGTCGCAGCGCGTTTAGGCATAAGTGAAGCCTGCCCATTGATTCTGCCCTACCATATAGCACTAGACCAGGCGCGGGAGCGCGCGCGCGGTAGCAATGCAATAGGGACTACTGGCCGTGGTATCGGCCCAGCTTACGAAGACAAAGTGGCGCGGCGTGGGTTGCGTCTGGCAGACCTGATTCAAGGGGTCGGTTTTGCAGAGAAGTTAGCAGCTTTAGCGGACTACCATAATTTTGTTTTAAAGAACTATTTCAAAGCCGATGTGTTGGATGCGGTTGAAGTTACCGACAAAATGTTAGATTTTCAGGAGCGTCTTACACCGATGATGTGTGATGTAACCCAGGCGCTTGACGATGCAGATCGAGCCGGTCAAGCCATTATGTTCGAGGGTGCACAGGGCATGATGCTGGATATTGATCATGGTACTTACCCGTATGTTACGTCGTCCAATACCACGGCTGGCGCTGCGGCCTCTGGCAGTGGTATGGGTATTAGCAAGCTCGATCAGGTGATGGGGATTGTTAAAGCCTATACCACTCGTGTGGGGGCTGGACCTTTCCCGACCGAACTGGACGATGACGTCGGCCAGCATTTAGGTGAAGTAGGGCATGAGTTTGGTGCGACGACTGGGCGGCAACGTCGTTGCGGTTGGTTTGACGCTGTATTGATGCGCCGTTCAAGGCAGGTAAACGGCTTGACCACACTTTGTTTGACCAAGTTAGACGTGCTGGATCAATTGGCAGAGATAAAAATATGCACCGCCTATGAACTTGATGGTAAATCAGTAAACGTAGCGCCTTTGGGTGCAGAGCTGTTGGAACAATGTGTGCCGGTGTACGAAACTCACCCAGGCTGGCAGTCCAACACTGCCGGTATAACACGCTATGAAGACTTGCCTGAACAGGCAAAAGCCTACATTAATCGGATAGAAGAACTTGCTGAAGTGCCGGTAGATATAATATCCACCGGGCCAGATCGTGATGAAACTTTAGTGAAGAAAAATCCTTTCGAGTAGCTGCTTCGAGCACTAGTAAGCATTTGGGGCGGACACGGGTGATTCAATAGGCGCTGGAATTTAATCTACCAATTTCGGCCAGTTCTGATCAGCCAGCTTTATAAGGTTCAGACGGTCGGCCAGCCATTGCTGCTGTATATTGGCGTTATAGTTTAGATAAAGCTTGCCGTCTTCGAGGTGAAATTGCTTTGGGTCTGCAGAGGCGGTTTTATTTTGAGAGACAGCCCATGCGCAATAACCACCAAATTGAGGAGCGTATTTCTCAGGTTCTTCTATAAACGTTGCAAGATTATCGGCGTTGGAAAAGCGCCAAATAGCCCCTTGCCACTCGTATTCATGGTCATCTGAGCCTTTGATAGCATTGTCTTCGGTAAAATAGGCAACGGTGTCGTAACCACTGACTGCAAGATTGTTAAAGTAACCGGTGTAAACAGGGTCTTCGGCAAACGCGGTGCCGGGAACAAGCAGAACGCTTAGCAGCGCACCGAAGAGCCTCAGCGCACCGAAGAGCCCTAGCGCAGGGAAGAGCCTCAGCGAACCCAAGAGCCTCAGCGCAGGGAAGAGTCGGCGGAATAAAATTTTGCTTAGGCACATTTAACTGACCTCTTTCAAATGCTGACTATTGAGATAAATCTGCGTTGCGGGTGCCAAGCCAATACTCTCGTCGACAACTTCGCCAAATGATTTAAGCAACAGTGCAGTGTAAGCGGAGTGATGAATCGTGTGGTTCATTAGATAGACCAGTTCACGCTTTAAAGAACTGGAAACTGTTTGTGGTTGCTGTAAAACAGCAGAAACCTCAGTTTTTATATTGAGTGCCTTATCGGTCTTGGCATGTTTTAAAAGCCAGTCGATAATGCTTTTCGTGTGTGTTGTCGCCAGCCTTGCATCGGTTTCGATCACACAATCACGGTGCCGTTGGTCATAATCTATTTTACCTTTGGCCAAGCCGGTTTTTAGCGCGTCAAAATGATCCAGTACGTGTCGCACGTGTCGGCCAATGGTTGAACCACCGGTTGGCGGTGTCTTGTGGTAGCTTGTGCCCGAGGCGATCCTGATCAGTTCTATGATTTTCTGCAGGGCTTCTACATTGGCATTTACAATTACTTGCATGTGTCTCTCCATTTAGACATAAATAATTTTGCATTTTCTTTCCCCATGTATCGGGTCAAATAGCGCTCTGGCACTTTGCGCATATCGACCAGAATCAAACCATCCAGGGAATCGTTAAAAACGGTATTCACCGAAAAACAGACAAACTTGCCATTCAATGACAGGTAGTGTCGAATCAAAATTGGCAGAGTTTTGCCGGGGTCGCAACGCCCCACCAGTTTGTTCAGGACGGCCACTTTATTGAGGGCTCCGAGCATCTCGTTGGTCCAAATTCTGCCGCCGACTTTAAGCGGAGTGACTGGCTCAACGTCTTCAAGGAACTTTTCGTCAGCGCGGTGCGATTCCAGCATACTTTCAGAGATGAGAGCACGCGCCATATCCGAGTGGTCGCGCGAAATGCTCACTGCTCCAAAGAGCGTGTGGTACTTTGGGTGCTTGGCAACGTATCGACCAATACCGCGCCATAGCAGATCGAGCACCGCAGGGTGGCGTTGATAGTCCGGATGAACGAAGGATCGACCCACCTCAATAGCAGCGCCTATGCGATCCAAATAGGTTTGGTCAAAACGATAGAGCGTTCGTCCGTATAAACCGTCAATGCCATGTTCAGCGACGATTTTGTCAGTATGACCAATTCGATAACCACCCGCGACAACTTGACGTTCTTTGTCCCAGACAAGTAAATGCATGTAGTGTGGATCAAACTGATCGATATCAACCGCATTGCCGGTGCCTTCGCCAGCCGCGCGAAAAGTGGTCTCCCGAGCGATACCAATTTGCTCCATGACCGAGCCTAAAGCATCAAATGGGGCGCAATATATTTCAAACTGCTTGCTATCAGTAAGCTTGAATTCTGCCAGATGCCCGATGTCACCCAGAAGCTCAACAGTTGGGCGGGCGATGCTGGCGTTCTCGGCTTTTCGCAACGCGCTAGTGGTGTCACTATCGACATTGAGCAGATCGGTGCTCATGCGCAGGTAATGGGTTACGGATTCACAATCGGTAAGTTGTTGGATTTCGGTTGGAGTTACCGGTTCACCAATCTTTAGGCCAATCCGCGACCCCTGCTTGTTAGATAATTCTCGTGCCAGCATCAACGTGCGTAATCGAGGGTGAATTAGGCCAAGTGTATAAAATAAGCGACTGTTCTTGCCTTTCACATAGATGGGCACGCTGACCGCGCTGGTTTTTTTAGCCAATTGACCCACCAGTCGATCCCAGGGTCGATCTTCAATTCGGCGACTTTTTATATTGATGGCGGAGACTTGCCCTGCTGGGAATATCAATAACATGCCATCATTGCGTAAATGCTTCATAGCTTTGCGCATACTGCCTACGTTTTTATATGCGGCTTTCGGCGAGAGCACATCGACCCCAATAAAAATATCGCTAAGTTCCGGAATGCGGGTGAGTAACTCGTTGGTGAGTACTTGAACGTCGGGGCGAACTTTCAACAGCAATTGTGCGATGGCGACACCCTCCAATCCACCCAAGGGGTGATTGGCAACCACCAGCACCGGGCCGGTTTTTGGTATTCGAGCCAATAGATCCGATGATTCCACCTCCACGTTAATGCCTAATGCTTGCAAGGTATAGTCGAGGAAGGAGCCCGCGCCATTCGCACTTGGCCGTGCTGCATAGTGTTTGGCTAACGAGGATAATCCGAGTAAAGCGCCGCCCAGACTCGCGAACCAGCGATTCTTGAGCGGAAGCTCAAAGGGGTTAAATACGGTCCCGGTGGTCATTTTAGAGGTAAGAAACACATAGTGTCGTAAATAGTGTCGTAAATAGGGGCTTAAATTGTGGTTTAAGTTGAAGGAGCACTAGTCAGTTTGGGGGTACTGCGTGGAGAGGTTCTTTTCGTGCAACCATGCGCTGAGCAAGCTACGAATACCGGGTGGTTTATGGCCGCGAGTTCGATTTGCGGCGCCTATTTTGAATAAAATTCGGTATTGCCAGATTAAAGATTTCCAGGCTTCACTGAGGTTTGTGTCTTTATCCCATATATGCAGAGCTTCGGAACTTGCCCCATTAACCTCAATAATGGTTATGTCTTCACCCCGTATGAGCTGGTCGATGCCTTTGAACTTAATATCCAGGCGGCCGTAATAAAACTCTGGGAACCCACTCATTATCTCATCGATCTTTTGTGAAAGTGCATCGGTAATGTATATCCGACCATCGGTGAATACAGCGCCGCGGCAATGGCTGGCGGCGAACACGAGTCGAAATGGCTCATCCCTGGGGATTATCTGGTCCATCAAACTCTTATGTCTATTTTCATACAAGTGCGTAACGCGTCCGGCGCGTGGGTCGGCTTTGATCAATTCGCTTAAAGTTTTCTCGCCGTCGCCCAACACATACGGTGTGTATTTAAGTGCGATGGAGGTAATGCGGCCCGTGTTTTCATCTGGGAGTTTGACGTAGAAAATGCCCGCTTCGGGTTCCCAATCCGCCAGCCGCTGAAGCATGAACACACCGCCAATCGAGTAATGACGCAGATAGTTTGTTACGTCATTTTTATCGTTTAATAAATTAACCCCGGCGCCGCGACAACCCATGTCCGGTTTACCGACGATGGGCAATTTGAGTCCAGATTCGGCCAATCGCGACATGATGAGATCAACTTGTTGGTCCAGAGGGTGGTCGGTAACGGTATAGGTGATCCACGGAAGTATGTATTTTTGGGAGTGCTCGTCGCCTTGGATGAGAACATCATTTTTTGAAAAGCCAACCATGCCGGAGTTAGGAATGCGCGGATTGGCTATTAGCGGAAGCGATAATGAAAGGTGCCGAAGTGATAGAATGAGCCAACTAAATACCACGGGCATATACATAAGCCACGTGGGCCAAAACTCAAAAAATGAAACTGCGGAATCAGTTTCTTTCAATGATGGCATACCCGGGCTAACGTAAGCTTCGCTTGTCACAGCGGTGTTTGATTGACCAGTGATCATGGAAAGATATGGATTATCTGTATGGTGCTCTGAATATCCCGATAAATATCTTATCAAGTTCTTCGATTTGGAATACTCTCGGGTGATGTCCGATCTGAAGTAATAGTGTTTGGCTAGATGTGACAATAGTATTGAGTAGTATTGTGAATAGTATTGTAATGTTAACGACGAGAGATCAATAAAGTATTACCGTCTGGTATTCTCTGAAAAGACCCGTATTAAGCGAATATTCTTGCCAACAATTTGTGTCACAACAGGTCGCTTATTATTGATCAATCTAGCGAGAGTCTGAAATGAAGCCTGATTTTAACGTTTCACGAACATCAATAGCTTCTTTGATTATAGTGCTGCTCTCTGGGTGTTTAGCACCACCAGAGATAGAGGAACATAGAGCGTTTATTGCATCAGAGGTGGTTAATAGTCCGGCTATTCAGGGCGGATTGATAGCACAAGAGAATTTTGAGCTCTATTATCGAGCGACCGGTTCGGCGGAAATGGCAGTCGCCGTGTGGGTGCATGGGACTCCTGGTGGTTGGGCCAGTGGCGGGCGTTTGTTGGTGAATGAGGAATTTACTCGCCAGGTGCTATTTGCCAGCATTGATCGTCCCGGATGGGGTCGTTCCCAGTTTATTGATGCCCCCCAATTGGTTACCAGTTATGCCGAACAAGCCAAACTTATCGTGCCTTTATTGAAAAAACTAAAGGCCGATAATCCGGGCAAACCGCTAATTCTTGTAGGCCATTCTCTCGGTGGTTCTATTATCCCTGTGATCGCGGCAGATTTTCCGGAGTTGGTTAACGGTTTATTGATCGTATCTGCAGGGCTTGATCCTGAACTTACCCTGCCACGATGGTATAACCGTGTTGCCAGGAATCGTCTAATTAATGGGGCGATCGGAGAAAGAATGCAGGCTGCAAATGTAGAGATGTACTCGCTTGCCCCAGAACTTGAGAAATTGAGCCGCCGGTGGACGGAGTTAAAAATGCCCATAATCGTGGTGCAAGGTGATGAAGATGAATTAGTGAACCCTGCGAATGCTGATTACGCCGAGCGAGTATTAAATCCTGAATATTCCAGAATTGTTCGCTTGCCAAACCAGGGGCATTTTACCCATGTAGAGCGTACTGATCTGATCGCTACCTGCATTCTTGCGATTGCTAATCAACAGCTAGATCGGTGTGTTGAATAAGATCTTATGAATTTATAGTGGCTGTTGATATAGCCGCCAAATCAGCGGTCCAGCCAAGCGTGGCGGCTACCGCGATAAGTAATGCGACGATCCAATGAAAGCCTTTTGCTGTTTTATTCCACTGTGATTCGCCATACATAAAGTTTCCCTCAGACCTATATGTCAACAGTATCGATCCAGCGGTCAAGACGTGTCAATTCCTTAAGGGTTTTGTGCTAGCTAAGTTAGTTCAGGCCACCATGCCAAATTCGTTGGCGGGCGATGGTATAGTCAGTGTTATCTGTCTCACGGTTATTTTATAAGGTGCATGGATTTACTGATTGATATCGGCAATAGCCGTCTTAAGTGGGCGACGCGTCACAATGGTAAATGGCATTTTGGAGAACCGATCGCCCATAAGGGGGATTTTCAATCTTGCGTTGAACCACTATGGGGAGATCTCTCCAGGCCAAATAGAATTGTACTGGCTTGTGTGGCTTCATCAGATGCGCGGCAAGCGATCATTGATCGGGCAAAAACGCTATGGCAAAAGAAGGTCCGAATTCTGAGCACTTCAGATCAAGCCCGTGGTATTCGTAGCGATTATTCCAAAGGTGAGTTAGGTGTGGATCGATGGTTGGCAGTCATTGGCGCGCGCAATTTGCAACAAGGTGATGTGGCGGTGGTCGATTGCGGGTCTGCCGTTAATATTGAATTTCTTGGCGCGAATAACCAGTACCTCGGAGGCATGATACTGCCGGGGCTTGCGTTGATGTATCAGAGTTTGTCAGATGGCACAGCGACAAAGTTGGGCGAGCTTGTGGGTTTTGATGGGCAGTTAGGCCAGTCAACGGATACGGCCATCGCTGCGGGTGTGATTTGCGCGATAACGGGTGCTATAGAAAAGGCCATTCAGGTAGCTCAAGAGCAACATAAGCGAGCATGGCATGTCATAATTACGGGGGGTGATGCGAGCATGCTCGTCCCCCATTTATCGATAGACTATTTATTGGAATCTAATCTGGTTTTGGTTGGTATGAGCGAGGTATTAAATTGGCAAGGATAGTAAAGATAGCTCTGGGCTTGGTGGTGCTAAATCTTATGCTGTTTCTTTGGCCAGAAGCGGATAAACAGACGAGTCCTGCAGACCCCGAAATCAATGCAAGCCAGCTGAAACTATTATCAGAGTTGCAAGCGCCTGAAGATAAGTTTGTGGCTGTTATTGGGTCAAGTGATCAGGGTTCAGGTGATCAAGGTCCAGAGGGTCAAGACTCAGCGGAATCAGTGAAAGATTCGTCTTGTTATAAAGTGGGTCCGTTTGTGGCTATTAATGAACTTACCATGGCGCGCGCGCGATTGGACCAGCTGCAGATACCCTTTAGTTTGGGGCAGGTTGGCCCCAGGTCGACGACTGTTATTCGATTGTTTATGGGGCCATTCGAATCACGCGTGCCGGCCGAGACAGCGCAAGCAGCGCTTAGAGAAAAGGGTCTGATGGACCATTTCTTAAAGCCGGATGGTGATGCATGGTTATTGTCCATAGGTGTATTTGTCGATCGTGTGCGTGCCGAGCAGCGTTTGGCATTGCTGAATAGACGAGATCCGGATATTAAGTTAAGGGTCGAATATGGTGATATTCCGCCAGGTTCATGGGTGATTGTTGAGACTGCGAGTATCACTAAAGGGAATGAGGCGCAGCTTCTTGGTATTCCTTGGCATGAGAGTGGGGTTGAGCTAAGTGTATCTCCGTGCAACGCCCCGTTGGTTAGTGTGAGCGCCGCTGAACCGACTGATTGATATGCTGGTTGTGTGGGTGTAGTACATCGGTTTCTGCCTATATATTGCCGTGTCTGAAGATGTTCGAAATAGGGATTGCGGAAAGCGTGTCATCAACCTACAATTCGCGCCCCAAATGGGCATGAACCTAATACCCACGAAATAATGCCCGCATAGCTCAGTAGGTAGAGCAACTGATTTGTAATCAGTAGGTCGTTGGTTCGATTCCGACTGCGGGCTCCATTTTCCCGGTTTATCTTTTTAATATCGGAGTTAAACCTTGGGTTTTCCGTGTTTTGGTAGAGCTTTATCAACACGGTATTGCGCGTTCACCGAGACGCCAAGCGTTTGGCCGTCAGGCGAGGCTCGCAGGTGCTGGCGCGTCCTTTAAAAGAGAGACACTACAGCAGATGACGCCTTCTCGTTTAGCCCTGGGAGGGGAGGCCCCTAAAAGCCCCAATCCTGCGTTGCAGCCTTTGTCAAAGACTCGGGCAATAACTGCAGGCTACGCCTTGACTTGAATCTTTTGTGGGCCTCTTAATCATCATATAATATAGGGCACTACACTAGATTGACATGCACTTGAAAACACTAGACAATCCGCGCCTTCCCGATACTTGGAGGGGTTCCCGAGTGGCCAAAGGGGGCAGACTGTAAATCTGCTGGCTCTGCCTTCGGAGGTTCGAATCCTCCCCCCTCCGCCATCGGGTTAGCCGCAGCTTATCGAGTCAAGAATTATTCGGCTTCGCGCATGCGGGCATAGTGCCGGTGCA
>JABJKL010000155.1 GCA_018660405.1 Pseudomonadota bacterium
AAACCGTACTCACCACTGTCCATATATGTGCGCCAATACCAACCCTCGTCTGGATCTGAATAGGGTACGAACACCTCTGACAGGTAGATTTCGTATAGTACCGAGCGCCAAGTTTCGCCATCGCGCACTTCGACGGTGTTGAGCATCACACCAGGCCGATCATCTACACTATATCGAAATCTCCAGATATCCCAGCTCACGCTCGGGCCGTTTATTTCATAACCAACCCCATCGGCCTGAGACATCTGAGTCTGTTGCGCCTCTCCACCACGTTCACCAAAACGCGCCAGAATCTCCTCTTCGCTGTGTCCCCATGGGTCTTGTGGAATTGGCACAATACCGGTGTCAACGAAATCAATGACGGTTTCACTGAGTACGTCTACCGTAACAACCACGCCCTCGACCTGCACGTACGCAGATCCTTCAGACTGCTTAACATTGCAAGTCACTTTAAAGTTGCGTTGTGTCTGCTCTGTAGCTGTACCGAAATTACCCGAAGCAAGACCCGTGCATCGCAACATATCGAAGTCCGTAATACCTCTCTGGCCCATCGAGTCGACGAAACGCGGATCGGCCATAGCAACTCTACTAGCCGTGCCCATGTCAATGCCGGTTATCATTCCTTGTCCCGGGGACTCTTCCCATGAAGTTACTGCGTTGCTCACAAGGTCTACTTCGGCTCGGAAGAACTGCTTGTCAATCATTACTGTTGCAATTGCGGTGCGCGGAAATGGCTCCCCTGGCGACCATTGAGTTACAAAAGACTTTTCAGGTTGTTGCAGCTCAACCGAGTTATAGACCGTGTTTTCGTCAACACTGTTAACAGTCGCAAGAAGTCGGAACACATCTGTATATTCGTCAGCAGATAAGGAATCGAGAGGATGATCCTGTGCTACAGGGGCGCTGGAAAACAGGTAAGAACAAGTGGCAATTACTACAAAACGAGCTATAGACAATGACATTGGGAACCCTCGATATATTGAATACTAAATTTAGATAAAAATGTTTTTTTTGGGGAATACATATTGTTTCTAGCACCTGCGTGCTGCTCTGGCGCTAGCTTAATCGACTACCTCATTTAACAGGCAGAAATGGTAAAAGTGCGGAGCGCTGTCTATCTGTTTCAAATGCAGGTGAGCGCTAAGTTTAGAGAGATTTGTGTCTATAAGAGTTGTTTTACATCGAACGTTCTATTTGTCGCTTTGGTTAAGGGAGACTACAAGTTCATCTAGCAATTGATATAGGAGTTCGAGTTTTCCGTAGCCGAATTCCTGTGTTATATGTTCGTAGCGCTCAGCTGATTTAGGCGCGATCAATTGGAATAAATCTAGGCCTTTTGGAGTAAGGAATAGGGCAGACCTGCGTTGATCGCTCGCCACACTCCTACGCTCAATTAGTTGCCTAGATTCTAAGTTTGGAGCGATACGGGACATACTTGGCATCAACAGATAGCAACGCTCAGCAAGCACGGATATTTCAACCCCATTCTGTTGTTCAAGAGCTCGAATTACTCTCCACTGCTGAGGGGAAAGTCCCTGCTCCTTTAGCGAAGGAATAAACTTTTTCATTACTGCTTCCCGTGCGCGCAGCAACGACATAGGTAATGATCGGTCGAATTCTGGTAAGTTTGAAGCTCGGTTCAGGGCTGTACCTTCCGGTGCTACAGTTTTAGTTTTCGATTGGCTCATCTATGACCCCATTGGTAAGCGTTCCGACGCCTTCTACAGTAACCTCTATCTTATCGCCCGGAGCCAAATACCTAGGTGGATCGAATCTCGCTCCAGCGCCATTTGGGGTGCCTGTGGCGATGATATCGCCGGGCTGAAAATGGAAAAACTTCGAGCAATAACTAATAATGTATCTGAAATCGAACATCATGCTTGCGGTTGTGTCATCCTGCCTTACTTCGCCGTTTACCGTAGTGATGACGCGCATGTTCTCGAACTGATCCACAGTAAATTCATCTGCACTAACCATCCATGGGCCAATAGACCCGGAATTCACAAAGTTTTTGCCTTGGGTAACGTTGAATTTTGCGTGGCGAACCCAATCGCGTAATGTACCTTCGTTCATGATGGTTAGGCCTGCTATGTGTTTATATGCATCCTCTTCTTTGATGCGCCTGCCTTCTTTTCCAATGACGATAACAACTTCACCTTCGTAATCCAGTTGATGTGATTCTGGCGGACGCCATAGAGGTTGGTCGTGGGCGGTAAAAGATTCCGGTGTTCGCATAAATAGGCTAGGGAATTTTGGAGGTTCAGAACCATCTTTGTATTCAGCGTTTCTATTTGCGTAGTTCACACCGATACAAGCTATTTTCCCCGGGCTTGTTATGGGAGCCAAGTAGGTAACTTCATCGAGCTGATGGGAGGCTTCAGATGTTAAAGCAAGAGCTTCAGCCTCCTTCAATCGGTCTTCCCTAATAATAGAATGTAAATCGCCGCCAAGTTTTGCGCCGAGGTCAACAACTCCTTTGTCCGTAATGGCACCCCAGGAAGTGGAATCTCCAATTTTGTATGTTAAATATCGCATTTATTGCTCCAACTAAATATTATTACCGAGCAAAAGCCCAGTTGCATTAGATTCGCATTTAACTTAACATGTTAAGTATACTCAGGCAAGAACCCTATTGTTTTGGACGATATCACGGTGGATTGGTTCTTGGTTATTAATCCGTTGAGTTTGCGAGTGTTTAAAATGAGCGAGTTGGACAGCAATCTGGCTAAGGCAGGTAAGTATCTTCAGGCCTTTCAAGAAAAAACGACCGGGCACTTTATTAATGGTGAGTTGGTAACCCCGGCTGGTGCAGAAACCTATACCAATACGACACCAACAGATCAAAGCTCTTTGGGTGAAGTTGTTAAAGGTACAGAAACCGATGTAAACCGAGCCTGCGAAGCCGCTGAGAGTGCGTTCGCGGATTGGCGTGATATGTCCGGTACGGACCGCAAAAAACTCCTTCATCACTTCGCCGATAAAATTGTAGATCGTGCGGAAGAGATCGCCATAGTCGAATCAATGGATTGCGGACAACCTATCCGGTTCATGAAACAAGCAGCTGTTCGTGGTGCTGCCAATTTCCGATATTTTGCGGATAAGGCTCCTGAAGCACAAAATGGACTTGCCCTGCATCAAGATGAACATACCAACTACACAATGCGCACCCCCATTGGGCCTGTTGGGATAATTACTCCCTGGAATACGCCCTTTATGCTGTCGACCTGGAAGATCGCCCCTGCACTCGCTTCAGGTTGCACGATCGTACATAAACCTGCCGAATTAACGCCTTTATCTGCCATGCTGCTGGCCGAGATTGCTAGCGATGCGGGGTTGCCTGATGGGGTATGGAATACGGTAAATGGTTTTGGTGAGGTGGCAGGTAAAGCCCTAACCGAACACCCTGCAATTAAAGCGGTGGCTCTGGTAGGTGAAACTGCTACCGGAAGCCATATCATGCGTCAGGGAGCGGATACGCTAAAACGGATGCATTTTGAATTGGGCGGCAAGAATCCGGTGATCGTTTTTGATGACGCTGACTTTGATAAAGCCTTGGATGCAGTGGTATTCATGATCTACAGCCTTAACGGTCAACGCTGTACATCGTCCAGCCGTCTTCTTATCCAGTCTGGGATCAAAGATAAATTCATAGCGGCTCTAGAGCAGCGAGTTAAAAATTTGCGTGTCGGACACCCTTTGGATCCATCCACGGAAGTCGGCCCATTGGTTCATACCGGTCACTTCGAGAAGGTCATGAGTTACATGGATATAGCTAAGCAAGATGGAGCTACAACTCTTGTAGGTGGTGATCGTAGATCAGACCTTGGTGCAGGGAACTATCTGCAGCCAACTTTGTTTACCGAGGCTAACAACCAGATGCGTATTGCCCGAGAAGAGATATTTGGCCCGGTTTTGACTGCAATAGAATTTGATACCGAAGCTGAGGCCGTGCAAATGGCTAATGATACTGAATACGGTTTGTCTGCCTATGTATGGACTGAGAATAGCGGTCGGACCATGCGATTGGCTCGCGAATTAGAGACTGGAATGCTGTGGATTAACTCAGAAAACAATCGCAACCTTCCGTCTCCATTTGGCGGCATAAAAATGTCTGGTATCGGTCGTGACGGTGGCGACTACAGTTTTGATTTCTATATGGAAACAAAAAATGTATGTGTAGCCCATGGAACCCATAACGTGCCCGTACTCGGCCGCTAGGCCACAAAGAGCAAAGCTAAAAGTTAAACAACAGGAATCAAGTCGATGGCACATTTTGTTTTAGAGTATTCGGACAATCTAAGCGAACAAGAACCGTCAATTCAAGAGTTATTTACGGCACTTCACAGCGCAGCAGATAGCACTGGCCTATTCCCGCTAAAGGGTATACGCAGTCGAGCGTACTGCTGTAAGCAATATCGTATGGCTGATGGCAATCCGGATCATGGCTTTGTGCATTTGGAGGTTAAGCTTGGAGTAGGCCGCACACTCGACGAGCGAAAGGCCGCCGCCGACCTGTTTTTTAAAGTGCTGACTGAGCACTTTGCAGAGCGTTGCCGAACAGGGGGCATGGCGCTTTCATTCGAAATGAAGGAGTTAGAGCCAGTGCTAAAATTCAACAAAAACAATATTCAGGATTACTTATAGATGCTTACGGAGCAGCAGATAAATAAAGCCGCCAATGATCTCTATGCGGCCGAGGTCAATCGTAAACAGATTGCCCCGCTTACACTGACTTACCCTGATATGGATATGGATGATGCATACGCGGTCCAGTCAGCCTGGGTTGAGCGGAAGTTGCAAACTGGGCGAAAGGTGATTGGCTACAAGATAGGTCTGACTTCCAGAGCTATGCAGCGAACAATGAAGATTGATACGCCAGACTACGGAGTATTGCTAGATGACATGGTGTTTGCCGATGGTGGCAATATTTGCGCGAGTGATTTCTTGGACCCACAAATTGAAGTTGAGCTGGCTTTTGTATTGAAAAAACCGCTCTCTGGGGAGAACGTCACGGTTGAACAGGTTCTCGATGCAACGGATTACGTTGTTCCCGCTTTTGAGTTGATCGCAGCTCGCAGCGTAAGAGTGGATCCGAAGACCGGCTACGCCCGTAAAGTATTTGACACCATTTCCGATAACGCAGCCAACGCCGGCATTATTACTGGAGGCAGACAGGTTAAGCCAGGTGAGGTTGATCTGCGATGGTGTGGAGCAATTGTCGAACTCAATGGTGTCATCGAACAGACCGGTTTGGCTGCGGCTGTGCTGGGACATCCTGCTCAAGGAATTTGTTGTATTGCGAGGCGCTTCGCACCTCACGGTATTTCTTTAGAGCCTGGACAAGTTTTGCTATCGGGTTCATTTACCGCGCCAATCAAAGTAAAGGCGGGAGATGCTGTACAAGCGGACTATGGGGATTTGGGTTCCATCTCGGTCGACTTCATCTAATCAGACGATTAAATCTTCGTATTTAATCCTATATCTTATGACGGAAAATAAGGCTATGCAGATCGTTAAAAATACATTCAAGCAAGCGCTAAAACACGATAGACCACTATTCGGTTTGTTTATGGGGATACCCAATACAACTGTCGCCGAGCTTTGCGCAGGTGCCGGTTTTGATTGGGTGTTAATTGATTCTGAACACGGGCCGTTCGACTTGCAATCGATTATGGCGCACCTTCAAGCTGTTGCTCCTTATCCGGTATCCCCCATAGTTAGACCGGTTGAGGGACAAACGGCCTTGATAAAACAGCTACTGGATATCGGCGCTCAGACACTATTGATCCCAATGGTAGAATCGGCAGAGCAAGCTGAGCAGTTGGTTCGTGCGTGCAGGTATCCGCCAGCGGGTATTCGTGGTCTCGGTACATCAATGGCCCGGGCTGCACAGTGGAATCGAATTCCGGATTATTTGCAAAAAGCTAACGACGAAGTCTGACTTATTGTTCAGATTGAAACCGTGTCGGCGCTTGAGAACATTGATGCGATCGCTGCTGTTGATGGAGTTGACGCTGTCTTTATTGGCCCGTCGGATCTATCCGCGTCCATGGGGTATATCGGCGAACCGGCTCACGCAGAGGTTGTTGAAGCAGTATGTAAGGGTTTCAAAAGTATTTTGGCTGCCGGAAAGCAGCCTGGAGTGCTAGCAGTAACAAAAGAGCTAGTTGATACATATACGCAGGCAGGTGCACGTTTTATCGGGGTCGGAGCTGATACGGCGCTGTTTTCCAACGCTACTAGAAAGCTTGCAGCTGACTATATCGATTCTGCTGAAAGCAATGATCTTGCCGGTTACTAAACTTGTTGGCTACTAAATATGGGAGTTACCAATAGATGAGCCTCTACTATTTACAAAAAGTGTTGTACGACCTCAATCGTAGCGAGGAGCGTCAGGCCAAATTCCTCAAAGATGCAGACGATTTCCTTACCAGCTATACCTTAACTGATGAGGAAATCGGTGCAATTCTTCGACCCGATATTGGGCTACTCTATGTGCTCGGTGTCAATGGCCAGATCCTTATGCATTATGCGGCATTCCACCAAATTGAATGGGATGACTATCTCAAGTCCATGCGCGAGGGCATTAAGGAGCATGGGCAGGTCCGCGACGGTGTCTACACCATGACCGGTGCTGGCAAAAACTTTACTGCCAGCACAGAAGCAAAACCCAGTAATTCGGAGGTGAATAAATGAGTCTTGTATACGCAGGAGTCTGCAGTCACGCGCCAGGCATAACTGGCAGGGCGGAGCGCGCCGATCCGGTTGTGCGTGACGAGTTCTATCGAAATCTGGAGATTATGCGACAAGATATTATCGACTCAGGTGCTGAAGCATTGATCGTTGTCGCGGCCGAGCATTTCGCCAATTTCTTTATGAATAATATGCCCGCTTTTTGCATTGGTATGGGCGAAGAATATGAGGGGCCAATTGAAGACCCGGAATGGCTCAAAATTGAAAAAACAAAGATACCTGGTGCGCCAGAATTATCGAAACGAATAATTACAGAGGTTATGCAGACGGTCGACACGGCCTTTGCTGAAGAATGGAAGTTTGATCACGGTATTATCGTGCCCCTGCATTTTCTAACGCCTAATTATGATTTACCCATTATTCCGGTAAATATCAATTGTCAGGGACCACCCCTTACACCTTTGCACCGTGCGTGGGATTTTGGAGAGGCGCTACGACGGGCTTGTGATTCTGTTCCAGAAAAGATAGCCATTGTCGGAACGGGTGGAATATC
>JABJKL010000261.1 GCA_018660405.1 Pseudomonadota bacterium
AATAGTTTGGCCATCAACGTTAATCACGGGAATCGGACAACCCCAATATCGCTGGCGTGACACACCCCAATCGCGCAATCGATAGTTAACTTGCCGCTCGCCAAGCTTATGGGCTTCTAACCACTGGGCAATGGCATCTTTAGCCTGTTGCGAACCAAGGCCATCAAACTGGCCGGAGTTTTTCAAAATACCGAGCCCAACAAAAGCTTTTGATTGAATATCCAGCTCACCATCGATTGGATAGACCACCGGCTTAATATCAATGCCGTATTGGGTAGCGAACTCCCAATCTCGCTGGTCGTGCGCAGGCACCGCCATCACTGCGCCTGTGCCATAGCTCATCAGAACGAAGTTGGCGACCCAAACCGGAACCTTTTCGCCCGTTATCGGATGTACCGCCGACACACCCAAAGGCAGACCTTTTTTCTCCATCGTTTCCAGATCGGCTTCAGCCACAGCTACTTGAGCCGTTTGGGCACATTCAAGCAGGAATTCACTTAATTCAGCATTCCCTTCAGCGGCAGATAATGCCAGCGGGTGCTGTGCCGCAACCGCGAGGTAGGTTACGCCCATGATGGTATCTGGCCGCGTAGTAAATACTTTTAGTGCATTACTATCTAAACCATTGCCATCTAAACCGTTGTCGTCTAAACCCTGATCATCGACAGTAAATACTGCTTCCACACCCACCGACTTGCCAACCCAATTGCGCTGCATGGTACGCACCGACTCAGGCCAACCTTCCAGCTGATCCAAACCATCGATCAACTCTTCCGCGTAGTCCGTAATACGCAAAAACCACTGCGATATTTTTCTACGTTCAATCAAGGCACCCGAACGCCAACCGCGGCCATTCTCAACTTGCTCATTGGCCAACACGGTTTGATCGACTGGATCCCAGTTGACCTCGGCCTCTTTTTTATACGCTAAACCACGCTCCATAAGGCGGGTAAAAAACCACTGCTCCCATCGGTAATAGTCCGCATCACAGGTAGCAAACTCTCGCGACCAATCATAACCATAGCCGAGGCGTTCCAGCTGGCCACGCATGTAGTTAATATTCTCTTTGGTCCATTTAGCCGGTGCAGTATTATTGGCGATCGCCGCATTTTCCGCTGGCAGACCAAAGGCATCCCAACCCATCGGCTGCAGCACGTTTTTACCGAGCATGCGCTGATAGCGGCTAATCACGTCACCAATAGTGTAGTTCCGCACATGCCCCATGTGTAGCTTCCCGGATGGGTAGGGAAACATCACCAGACAATAAAACTTCTCACGCGTATCGTCTTCAACCGCACGATACACACTCTCTTCCTGCCAACGCTTCTGGATTTTTGATTCCAGTTCGCCCGGTACATATTGCTCTTTCATAAGGCGGCGTATTGTAGCCAGTACTCCTTCAATTTGATATTGCCATATTCAGAGTGAAGGAGCACTAGTGCAGTGTATTAAACAACTAGCTGTTAGCAGATTGCAGCTCAGCCCACCTAAAGCAATCAGTCGTATGATCATTTACCAAACCCGCAGCCTGCATAAATGCGTAACAGATGGTTGGCCCTACAAACCGAAACCCCTTCTTTTTTAACGCCTTGCTCATTGCGTGAGACACGGGCGTTTCAGCAGGCAGATCAGACATGGCTTTAGAGCTATTGATCTGCGGCTCACCATTCACGAAGTCCCAAATGAAATCGCTGAAATTTTCTCCCTCTTCTTCCATGCACAGATAAGCTTTTGAGTTTTCGATAAAGGCGTTCACCTTTAGTTTGTTACGTATTATGCCTGCATCATCTAAAAGTTCAGCACGCTTGGTTTCGTCATAATTTGCCATTTTTTGTGGATCAAATTGATCAAATACTTGACGATAGCGTTTGCGCTTTTTCAGCACGGTTATCCAACTTAAACCCGCCTGTGCGCCTTCCAGGTTAACTAATTCGAACAATTCTCGACTGCTGCGCACAGGCACACCCCACTCAATGTCATGATATTCAACGTAGATCGGCTCGCTGCCACACCAGCCGCAACGACTCACAGAAGTTTTGCTTTCAGTCATCGATTAAGCGCCTCACCACATAAGCCCAAAGCATGATCATCACTCCAACATTAATCAAGCCGAGAAGACCAAACAACATCGATATCGAGATACCGATGAGCGACAGTAGAACCATCGCAGCGATGGAACCGGCAAGAATATAAAAAGAGTTGGTTACATTAAGCGCTGCGATCACCCTCGATCGAACATCCTCGGGGCTTTCCATTTGCAGCAAGGTGTACAAAGGCACGGTATAAAGCCCCGCACAAATCGAAAGGCCGCCCAAACTCGTAATCACCGACCATCCGGCTAACGACTGCGGCAAAGCCGCAATACTCTCAAATCCAACTGCCTGCTCGGGTATAAGTGCCATCCATATCGCGAAAACACTCATACCAGACCCGCCTGCGAGCGCTATTTTCAAACTGGCAAACCGCTGGGCAAGGTGCGCGCACCAAATTGACCCCACTGCGATACCAATGGAAAAAATAGCGATCAGCAAGGTGGCGAGCCGCCCGTCCGTTTTAAGCATTTCGTCCGCCCAGGGTGCTAACTGGGTAAGAAACAAGGCTCCCAACAACCAAAACCACGATATATAAGCAATGAGTCTATCCATTCCCGCCTGTTTTGCCTGGGCAAGCAGACCGGTAATTCCACGGTACAAATTCCAGTCGAGTTTTAAGTTGGGTATGGTCGATGGCGCTTCTGGAATGCCCATGCTGGCGAACCAACCAATAATCGCAATCACAACACCGCCATAGGCCAGCCAATCGATGGTCAGCCTGTCGGCGGCTAACCAGCCACCGCACAGGGTACCCAATAGAATCGCCAAAAAAGTCCCGCATTCAACGTATGCATTCCCATCCAGCAGCTCTTCGCGACCAAGATGTTGCGGCAGCAGGCTATACTTGGTTGGCCCAAAAAAAGTGGACTGCATTCCCAATAAAAACAGTACAAGCAACATCGCGTAAACTGACTCGCTCCAAAGTGCAAATGCAGCCATCGTCATAATGACGATCTCCCCTTGCTTGATGCGCCTGATTAATCCGGATTTCTCGTACTTGTCGGCTAACTGCCCCGCGAGCGGCGAGAACAGAAAAAAGGGCAGGATAAATAAAGCACTGGCAAGATTAACCAGAATAAGCGTCTCACCCGGACTGCTTACCAATATAAAAGTAAACAATACAATCAGCGCATTCTTGAAAAAATTATCGTTAAACGCACCCAGAAACTGCGTCGCGAATAACGGTCCAAAGCGAGGGCTGAAAAGTAGCCATCTGTCTCGGGTGCCGCTGATTCGATTTTTTATATCCACAAGCTTGATTCTATATAATCAAGCTTCACGATGCCT
Source organism: Pseudomonadota bacterium (assembly GCA_018660405.1). GTDB lineage: Bacteria > Pseudomonadota > Gammaproteobacteria > Arenicellales > Arenicellaceae > UBA10349. The sequence goes on from JABJKL010000261.1 coordinate 3,381, forward strand.
ATAAACCTTTATGTCTACAGACGTTGATTTTATTATTGTTGGTGGCGGTCTGGCTGGCAGCATACTGGCGCTCGAACTGATTGAACGCGGAGCAAGCGTATTAATTTTTGACAAGCCCATGGAAGGTGCAGCCTCACCGATTGCCGCTGGGTTGGCAAACCCGGTATCGGGCAAGCGCCTGGTGTACGAGCCAGAGCTCGAACAAAAACAGACTGCGCTCAAGCTTTTTGCCCGGAAGCTGGAACAGCTCAGCGGCCAAAATGTATTGAGCGAAATACTACAAACAAGATTCCTTAACGACCAACAAGTTTCTGAGCTTAAAACACGGCAGCTTGAGATAAGCAACAGCGCGTACGTTCAAGCGAAAAGTGAAAAAGTGCTGACTATAGAAAATACACTGCGACTTGATATTCCCAAAACCTGTCGTTTAATTGGAAATATTCTCGAGGCTAAGCATTCCAGATCTGAAACACACTTCGATTACAACGACCTCACACTTACACGCGAGAGTGTTCAGTGGCAAGAAATTAACGCCAAAAAAGTTGTTTTTTGCGAAGGTTGGCGCGCTAGCCAGAACCCGTGGTTCGGTGAGCTGCCCTTTAATCTCAATAAAGGGCAGGTGTTAAAACTTGATCATCCTAACCTAGAACCGAGCCTGAAAAATTGGGGCCACTGGGAACTCCAGACTGGAACTGAACGCTGGCTGGGTGCAACAACCGAACGAGGCTACCAACACTTGAACCCCGATGCCGAAGGTCGAATAACATTGCTTGAGAGTCTGGCTTCCATGCAGACTGCACAAGCTGGTGGGCAAATATCTGAACAACAACCCCAAGTACTGGAACTTAAAGTATTAGAGCTTAAAGTGTTAGAACAACGCGCAGGCATCCGCCCGGCCACGATAGACCGAAAGCCGTTTGTTGGAATACATCCGAAGTATCCACAAATGGGTATATTTAATGGCTTTGGGGGCAAGGGCTCGATGCTCATACCGTTAGCTGCGAGCGCTTTTGCAAACCAATTATTACGCAATCAAGATTGCCAACATCAAGCGCACCTTGATCAACTGTTCTCAATCTAACGCCTGTGAAACTAACCGGGTTAGCCAAAGAGTTTATTGCGTCAGCGCCGCTGGTAAGCCCGTTCGCAATCGATGCCACCGTTGGTAACGGCCACGATACCGTCTTTCTTGCTGAATTAGTCGGACCCGATGGACACGTACATGCTTTCGATAATCAAGCGATAGCGGTAAATGCCAGTGAACAGTATTTAGCCGAACTTGGCTGGGCAGACCGCGCCACAATCCACCTGCTGAGTCATGCGGATATGCTGGGTGTACTTCCGAAAGACTGTGCTGAAAATATTGGCGCGTGCATGTTTAATCTTGGTTATTTGCCCGGTTCCGATCATTTGCACACAACGCAAACCAAATCGACGCTTTGCGCGATGGAAATCTGTAGCGACTTGCTATGCACCGGTGGGCGTATGAGTATTCTTTGTTACCCCGGGCATACTGCTGGCGGCGAAGAAACCGTGGCGGTTATGAAATGGTATAAGACTCTAGACCCAAAACGTTTTGAGATTCTGGAACCGGTCAGCCATCAAAGCGCTCTGGATAATCAAAACACAGCATCACCCGTTTTACTGTGTTTAACACGTTGGTAGCTAGTTCAGGACGCTACACCAGCACCTTTTCCATAAGCGTTCGCCTGTAACAATGTTAAGTGTTGGGGTGGTAAGCGAGAGTATACTGATGACGCGATAACAAATACCGAAGGAGTTTGACCGTGGCAATACTGGCAACTGCATTTTTTCGTTATTTTGTGGCAATTGCTATCGTCAGCCTGCCGAGCATGAGCTTCGGTGACGAATGCTCATGGCCTGAAAGTGTGGAAGAAGGGGTCGTGGAGCTTAGATTCAGGGTCTCCGAAGTTTGTGAGCCAATATCTACGGAATACCTGCGCTCGGAGCCTCAGGGCGCGTTTGATGAATACGTTAATTGCCAGATCAGGGATGTTCCGGCACTCCATTTCTTGCCTTCTGGTGCGCCGCCGAGATCACTATCGCAGCCGGAATATCAGGATCATTTGGTAACATATCGTGAAAAGAATCCGGGGCGATATCATTTGCGTAAAATATGGGTAAGTTTGGTGGAGAGTGATCCATCGCCTGTGGCATTACTCACCTGCTATTTCACAAGTGACTGGGTTCCCACCGAGGCCGAGATTTCCACCTTTGATGAGAAGGGAGAAATGCAAAACAGTGCGTTTCAGGATTTCGAGGGTCTGCCAGATCAACTTCGAAGCTACCAATTTACTACTGAAGTTGAACCATAAATCCATCAACAATAATAAATGTTAAAAAGTTTTCGTTCTTTTTAACCCGGTTTTCAGTTTTCCACCGTTTACCCCCTTGAGTCTTTAACAAACGGTGGAAAAACATGAAATCTATTATTACTACTTTAGCGGTTGCCTTGTTGGTATTGCTTACCGCTTGTCTTAATCAAACCAGGAATGAAAAAACCGTGTCTGTGGCGAGCAGTTCTGAAACGGTCAAACAAACCGTGGGGCATGAAACGCCGGCCACAGTGATCGTCACAGAAAACAGACGGCCGGATGTGGGACCGGATTCTTCGGACGGCGAAGCGGTGTTTACAGGCGTTTTACCCAAAATAGGACCCTACCCCTCTTACCCGGAAGCATGGCGCGTACAGCAATATCAATACAGCGTGCCAATGAACCCGGGTGCGGCCTCGAATATAGCACTAGCGGCGGATCTATCCTCGGTAGGTGGGGCTTACATGCGGCAGATGTACGCACCGGTAGAAGTGGATAGTGAAAAGTACATCCACTTCGATGAAAACGGTATTAAAGTGGTCAGTGATGACCCGGTATCAACGTTTAGCATTGATGTCGATACGGCGTCTTATAGCAATGTGCGAAGAATGCTTGAAAGAGAAGGCAGGTTGCCTCAAAAGGATGCCGTCAAGGTGGAGGAGATGATCAACTATTTTTCCTATGATTACCCTTCGCCAAAATCCCTGGAAATGCCCTTTTCCGTTATTACCGAAATCGCGCGATCTCCGTGGAATCCTGATAAGCATCTTTTGCAAATTGGTCTTAAAGGTTACCAATCGATACCTGCGAATCGCCCAGCAGCAAACCTGGTTTTTTTGATCGATGTTTCCGCCAGCATGATGAGTAATGACAAATTGCCATTGGTAAAACGATCCTTGAAATTACTGGTGAATCAGATGGATTCGCAGGATCAAATTGCATTAGTCGCTTATGCAGGCGCCGCAGGGTTGGTCCTGGATTCAACTCCTGCGGCTGAACGTGGAAAAATTATGCGTGCTATTGAAACGCTGGATGCAGGAGGAAGCACTAATGGTGGCGAGGGCATAGCTTTGGCCTACAGCGTGGCGACTGAACATTTTATCAATGATGGGATCAATCGAGTAATCATCGCCAGTGATGGAGATATGAATGTAGGGACAGTAGATCACGAGGCCTTGAAAAATCTTATCGAGCGCAAGCGCGAGTCTGGCATCGCATTAACTACCCTGGGGTTTGGTGCGGGGAATTACAATTACGCCTTAATGGAGCAGTTAGCCGACGTCGGAAATGGCAACGCAGCTTATATCGACTCGATACAAGAGGCCCAAAAAGTACTGGTCAATGAGATTCAATCAACCTTGCTGACTATAGCCAAGGACGTAAAAATTCAGGTTGAGTTCAACCCAAAGCTAGTTGCCGAGTATCGCCTGATAGGATATGAAAATCGAATTTTAAACCGGGAAGATTTCCGTAACGACAAAGTGGACGCCGGAGATATCGGTGCAGGGCATACCGTCACTGCATTTTATGAGGTTTCTTTGGTGGGTAGCGGAGATACATTACTACCTGAATTACGCTATCAATCTGACGAAACCAGCCAATCTTCATCCGACTTCGAAAATGAAATTGCGTTCGTCAAACTAAGGTTTAAATTGCCCGACGCTACCTCCAGCGAGGAATTCACCCAGTCTGTTCTAACGAGCTCAATTGTTGATTCGATTGATAAGGCTTCCCCAAATATGCAGTTTGCAGCTTCTGTCGCCGGGTTTGGGCAAATCCTTCGCGGTGGCAGGTTTACTGGCCAATGGCGACTGAATGACGTGGCTCGCCTTGCCAGAGCCGCCAAAGGTATCGATCATTACGGTTATCGCAGCGAATTCATTCAGCTGGTAGAGTTAGCGAATACCTTTGATTCGGAGAACCATTACAGCCGCTAATGCAAAAGTTATTGCGAACTTTGCGGAACGACGAATCTCTCATGCTGGCTTATCAGAAGGGCGATTCGGTCGCGTTTGAGGTGTTGTATATGAGACATAAAGACAGTTTATTCAAATTTTTGTATAACAGTTGTCAGCAACATCAATTGGTGGAAGATTTGGCACAAGACATCTGGCTTTCCATTATTCGAGGAGTCGCAAACTATAAGCCTTTGGCAACGTTTAAAACCTATTTATACCGTATCGCGCGCAATAAACTCATCGACCATTGGCGCCAGAATAAAGAGAATAAATATGCTCATTCAGAATTCAACGAACAGACATATTTGCATAACACAGATTATTTCAGCGCTGCAGAACGAAAAATGCAAGTTGGAGAAGTGCTGGACGCCATAATGCAATTACCGGGCGAGCAACGAGAGGCCTTTTTATTGCGCGCGGAAGGATTTAGTCAACAGGAAATTTCAGAGATTACCGACAGCAAGCCGGAAACCGTAAAAAGCAGGGTGCGATACGCGAACCGACAATTACACTCAATGGTGGAGGTATCGTCATGAATGATAGTAATTCAGAAGATCTTTTAGAACTGTACGGACGCGTTCCGAGCGTGAAATCTCCGCATGATTTGGATCAAAAAATCCTTAGCGAAGCAAAACGTTTAGCGCCCGAGCGCTCTGGTAACTTCTCGCGTGGATGGATACCCGCTACCGCCGCTGTGTGCGTAATTGGGTTAGCCGGGCTACTAAGCCGACCGGTTTTTCTCAACCAGGAGCCACCACTGTCTGTAGAGTCAGCAGCACTGATTGGTGAACGTGTTTCCGATAGCGAGGCCATTGCCCAGTATTCGCGCCAGCTGCGCGTTAGCGAAGTGGCGATATCAAATAACGCGGCAGAAAAAACGACATTAACAAGCATCGCTATAGAAAGAGAACCCGGGGCCATTTCCAGCGCTACCGTCGAACGACAAAGATTTGAACAGGACCCGTCTTCTTCGGCATCCCTGCGACCTTCGGCATCTTTAATTGCGCCACGCTCACAACGATTACTGAATGAAACAGCACTGGATCAAGATGACGATGTTGAAATCATCGCCTATGAAGAGCCGTCTGTCGCTTTTGCACCAAACCCGGTAGCCGCCACCGTGAGTGAGCCTTTATCCGGGGCAGCACAGGCTCCTCTCGCCGATGAAAACTTATCGGAATCAGAAGTGATTCAAGCGCTTGAGGAGATTGAAAAGCTTCTTCGGGAGGAAAATTTTGAGGCTGCGAGATTCCAGCTGAATGTGCTAAAACTACGTTGTTTTGACTGCGATATTCCGGCATCTGTTGAACAACGGTTACAGACGAACCCGGATAACGCTGGGCCACTAAATTGAGGGACATATTGCTCTGTCAGGGGAAATTTATGAAGGTATCCATAAAAGTGCAGGTATTAATCGTTTTACTGGCGTTAGTGATGGACGTAGCCAACGCGCAAACGAGAATTATCGCTGTAGAAGGATCGGCCACCATCGAAGCAGTGCCCGACATAATTCGAGTGCAATATCTCGTTTCAAATATCAGTGATGAAGGGGTGAGTGCTGCCAAGCAAGTTGTCGATGAAACGGCTATACGCACGATAGAAGCCTTGGTTGATTTGGGCGTCGAAAAGGAAAGCGTAACTTCATCAACTCTATTGGTCGAACCAGTCGATCAATACGACGCCAATGACAATTATATTGGCTCTTCGCAGAGCGAAGTGTCACGCAGCCTGGAACTCGTATTGCTGGAAGTTGGGCTGTATAACCAGGTGATTGAGGCTTTGGTCGATGCTGGAGTAACCGAAATTGAAAGTATTTCTCCGGATGTTTCGAACTACGACGAGTTAAAAATGGAGGCGCTCGCAGCTGCGGCTGTGAATGCGAAAAAGGAAGCTGCATTTCTGTCTGCGCAGCTGGGGGCGACTTTGGGAAGTGTACATCAGATCGGAAAACAACAATTACGACGGCATTTTACATTGCAGGAAATTGTTGTTACGGCCAGACAACGATCAGAAGACAGGTCGATACCGTACGAGTTTGAGCCTGGCACAGTGGAAGTAACTGCAGATATATACGTTGAATTTGAGCTTGAATGATTAATGAACTGAATGAGTGCTGGGATGCAGCATATAGGAATATCTTGCCAATCGCCCACCAATTCAAGGACCGGTTCGCTGATAGATGGGTGAGGTTTCACACGCTGCCGTGGTCAAAGCGCTATGCGGAAAATGACACCGAAAATCAAATTATCCTGCAAAGACATAACGCCTTGCTGAGTGCGATCAGCGGCCGGGATTTCCCGTTGTTTTTAATAACCACGGGATTTAATGAGACGGGTGATGCTGAACGACTCAACGAAAAGCTCGTCGAGGCTGACCCATCGGCCCAGTTATGGAAAAGCATCGCCATGCACGAAAATGATGATGGCTCATATGATGTCCCAGAGTACAAAAATTACTGGCATCTGTTCGTCAGTAAATGGCGTTGGGCTAATGGCATTTTCGACCCAATTTTGCGTCTGGTAGCAGTCGATCATATCTCTAATGTCATGATCGTGAATCCAGCAAAGCACTGCTGGTATCACCCCTACGACGGTGGGGCAGATATAGTGTTGAGCTCGACTTTCCAAAGAGACAGACTAAAGGCCGAACATACACAATGGCTATCAGATCAATTAAACGGATTATGAAACAATCACCAGGCATTTGTCCCAATGGTTGGACCCTGGTTCTGTGCCCTATTCGCTTACAACAGCGCATAACGTAAAGGATATAGCGATGCCAGGCTGTATATTTAGAGTGACGGGAACCGAATTAAATGTCGACGAATGCCTGGCATTAGGTCCATTTGAAGCCAATCGAATTGATCGAAAAGGCGAACCGCGTCACCCAAAAATGCCTGATGGCCGGATCAATGAGCACGATGGGTTCACCGTGCTGGTAAACGACGACGCTGTCGACGAGGTTTCGCATCAAATCAGGGAAGCACAGCATTTTCTGGAGCAAAACAAGGCAGCATTGCACAAGCTGACTTCACGCATGGATGTCGATGAAACCTGTTTGGATTTCGGGTGGGATTTCCCGGTAGCGAACGACACCTTTGCGCAATTCAATTATTTTCCGCCGTCGTTATTACGGCTCTGTGGCGATCTTAATATTGGCATCGAAATATCCGTCTACGCGACTGAAGATTGACTTTAGCCCGGATATTGGATGAAAGCGGACCAATATCGACTATAGTAATATACTACCGATTATTGTTGATGGCGTTTTGCCGAATTCATTCATAGTGATTGTTTAAACTGCATCTCGAACCGACGCTAACGGCTATGTAGCAATAATTACCCGCAGCCCATCGATATTCAAATGCAGGGTGGCAAAATAATCCTTCGCCACTTGAAGTTCGTCTTCGAAAAACTCGATCTCCTCATCGCGCACATTTGGGTTTCGAAGTTTTAAGGCTTTGAGTCGGGAAATCTCTGTATTGAGCTGGGTCGATGCTTTATCAATTGCGCGGTCAGCAATGATCTTCGCCGCGGGTGCGGACAGTCTAATGGCGCGTTCACACATTTTTTTAAGGTGCGGTGTCTTGGCTCGCATAATTTTGCGTGCCAGTTCGCGGGGCGGCTTTTCAATATGCCGATTTAACAAATTATAACTGAGAACTTTACCCAACTCCTGCCCCCCGGCATCAATCAATAACCTCACGGTTGAGCGAGCCATATATTTTTGCAGGCGTGCCGGCACGTTCGCTACAAACAAACATTCAAGAAAAAAGTCCCCAAGCGGGTAGTCCGGGTGCTTCAGCAGGGCGAGCGTCGAATTGCCTTTTTCACCCGTAAGCACGCGTTCCATAACCTGCTGCACCATATCGTGTTCCCAGGTTATGAACTGCATGTCTTCATGGGCGAGCGCTTTATCTCTCAACCAGGTAATTGTTATTCCATCGTCCTGAAGGTGAGGAAACGGCTCCCGCATGCGTCCAGAAGGCCTTAACACTAAAGCAGCTTCAGAGTGTGCTTCACTATTGACCCCGAAGGCATCGAACACCGAATCCAGATAGGCAGGTAAATCAGACTCCATTTCTGCCTTTTCGATCATAGACTTAAGCCTTTGTGCCTCGGCTGGACGGCAGGAATTCGCCTCTAGTAACACATCTCTACCCTTCTCCAATTCCTGGTTAGCTTGCTTAACCGCCGTGCTCGCATCTTTAATCAAGTTTGACAGCGCAGCATCATCTCGCATCGCCAATAGCAAACGATCGCGATACTGTTGGTACACTGTAAAAGCAGACGGGCATGGAGAATTCAGTGCATTTAGTGCCATGTGGTACCACATGGCGAGAGCTTTCTGCGCGCCCTTATCAATGTATGGCACGTGAATACGAATACGATCTTGCTGACCAATACGATCAATTCGCCCAATACGCTGTTCCAACAAATCTGGATTTTCGGGCAGGTCGAAAAGAACCAAATCTTGAGCGAACTGGAAGTTTCGCCCTTCGCTACCAATTTCTGAGCACAATAGAATTTGTGTGCCGTCATCGCTGTCGGCAAAAAATGCCGCCGCCCGATCACGCTCAACAATACTCATATCCTCATGAAACATAGCCGCATGTAAATTCATCCGCACACGCAAGGTTTCATATAAATCCAAAACAGTATTTATATGCGCCGCTATCAATAAGGTCTTTCGCTGACGGTGTTCACGTAAATACGCTTCAAGCCATTCGATGCGTGGATCATGTGCGGTCCATGGGGTTTCCTCATCAAGCTCGGTATATCTCGATTCTGGCGTTGCGATAGCCAGCATCTCAGCCGAGTACTCATTCGGTGCAGGCAAGGGCGCAAGATTTACCTCGCGCTCAGGAAATCCACCCACCGCTGCACGTGTGTTGCGAAACAACACGCGCCCCGTTCCATGCAGGTCCAGTAGTTCAGCAATGATTTCGTCTTGCTGTTCCCCGGTTAACTGCTTGCCAGCCAGCAGGGCTTGTTTCAAACCACCGCTTGCCAAGCGGTCTTCGATCAATTTCTGTTGTGGTTTGCTTAACTGCTTACGTGCAAGCAGCAATTGAACGCCAGGCGCTATCTTCTGGTACCCCGCTTCTTCAGTCTCGAACTCCGCAAAACTCGAGTAACGCTCGGGATCAAGCAGGCGTAATCGCGCAAAATGACTTTGCTTACCCAATTGCTGCGGCGTTCCGGTCAACAAGAGAACACCGGGGGTTGCAGAACTGATCGCATCGATCAGGTCGTACTCTAAACTGCTTTCTTTTTCAGACCATTGCAAATGGTGCGCCTCATCGACCACCAGCATATCCCACTGCCCGTCCAAAGCATTCGATGCTGCTGCTGGTTGGCTACACAAGAACTCCAGCGAGCAAAGCACCAATTGGCTGGCAAAAAAAGGATTCTCGGCTTCACCACTTTCCTTGATGTCGAGAAAAGTGTCTTCATTCATCAAACGAAACGCCAGCTGAAATCGGCGGCGCATTTCTACCAACCACTGATGAAGCAAATTGTTGGGCACAACAAGCAAAGCACGCGCAACCAAACCATTTAATATCTGCTGATGCAAAATCAATCCAGCCTCAATTGTCTTGCCCAGACCCACCTCATCAGCGAGCAGCACTCGGGGGGCATAGCGGCTCGCAACTTTATTTGCCACGTATAATTGATGGGGAATTAAACTTGCCCTGGCGCCCTGCAACCCCAGGGTTGGAGAACTTGCAAGCGCTTCAACTTCCTGCCAGGTCTCTACTCGCAAGCGAAACCATTTTTCGTTATCTAGCTGTCCATTAAACAAGCGTTCCGCAGGGCGGTTTAACTGGATATTGGGGTCCAGAGCAATTTCCGCCACTGATTGTTCGGATCCGTCCGCATTGATGCAATGATAAATAATCAGCCCGGCAGCTTCTTCAATCGATTCAATCCGCGAGAGCTCACCCGCGGTATTGGCAATTTGATCGCCCACCGCAAAAGTGATTCGAGTCAAAGGAGATCCCTGTTTGGCATAAACACGGGTTTCACCCGTTAAGGGATAGGCTATCGCCACTGTCCGGTGATCGGATTCAACCACTATACCCAAACCCAAGGATAAATCGCTATCGTTCAGCCAACGCTGGCCGAGAATAAAGTCATTCATGGTGGAGAAAACAGGCGGGTTTTACGGTGCGTGATTATAGAGGTTTTAAGACCTATCGCTTAATCAGATTCAGCCCCACGTTCAGGGTTACTTTGTTCGAATTACCTCGGTTGCGCTGTTGATAACACACAACAGCGCAATAAAGCAAAAAATTATCACTCCGGATTAAACAACAAATTGAAAGTGACCGGCACCGCATAAGAGATGCTAGGCAGTCCCGCAAGTTCACGAAGTTTATTCACACCGTCAACCAAAGAAAAATCTCCGGCACTCAGGTTGATAGGAGAAGTGGTTTGAACACGCAACGAACCATCACTCAGTTGAGTGAGCTGTACTGCTGAGGTCATATCACTGCTTACTCCATGCAGATTAATATTGAACCCCAGCTCAGTGGTAACGCTTTCACCCACTGAGAGATCTGCCAAATTTAAACCGGTCAAATCTGCGGTGATATTTGCCGTTGCAAACGAAGCCACTTCGAACAGGAATTCCAACATGCGTTCATCGCGTAACTCGACAGCTGTATCAACTGAAGACAGGTCGATGCTTACGGTGGCATTAGCCGTATTTGCGCTACCCGATAAGCTAGTGAAACTATTTGTCTCAAGGATATGTTCTGCTTTGATGGTTAGGAAATATAAACCGGAACCGTCGCTATTTAACACCCATGACGTAGGGCCCGGGGTCGCCGCTGATTCTTCTACCGCCGCTTGATTATTCTGTTGAGTGCAGGCGGCCAGAGCACTGGCCACCAAAAGAATGCTTAGTAATCGTCGCATTGTTACCTCCGATTGGTTTTTTTATAAAATACGGGTGGTGCTTTTTCAAGGTTTAAAATTAGGGTTCAGTGCGCTTGTCAGTGTTCATGGCAAGGCGCGTCTCGCAGAAAATGGTTGTTCCATTCTCAAGAGATGCAACGCAGTCCATGGGCGTTGACAAGCTCACCCGAAGGGCACTGACCTGATGTCCCACTACTGCGTTACAACGCTTGCCAAGGGAATAACCCTTCGCTGCGCGCTGCGCCTTGTTGTGAAACGTCATGTCAGCGCTGAACCAAATTTTTAAATCTTGAAAGAGCACCAATGAACCGAATTGATAATCATTATCGCAGTTTATAGCGATGGCTTAAAAAAACAATACGTTTGCCGTCGTTCCGCTTAATGAGATACCAAGGCCCATTCCAGTACCCGGGCTATATGCAGGGCATCGCGACCGGTACCGTGTTGAATTTGGTCACGGCAGCTGGTGCCATCGGCAACAATCAAGGTGTCGCTGTCGGCTTTGCGCACTGCCGGGAATAGATCCAACTCACCCATTTGCATAGACGTATCGTAGTGCTCAGCTTCATAGCCAAAAGAGCCCGCCATGCCACAACAGCCGGATTTTATGGTGTCCACCTTGAGTTCAGGTATCAATGACAATACCTGCTGTACATCCGACATCATGGCAAAGGCCTTTTGATAGCAATGCCCGTGTAGCAAGGCCTGCTTTGCTTTAATCGGCTTTAGGGACAATTGCAAATTACCGTCATTGTGTTCACGCACCAGAAACTCCTCCATCAAGAAAGCATTATTAGCGAGTGCCTGGGTCCTGGGGCCCGGTATTAGCGAGAGAAATTCATCCCGCAGAGTTAGCAGGCAGGAAGGCTCAATACCGATGATGGGAACGCCTTTTTCGATATAAGGTTGGAGTGCGGTCAACATTCGCTCTGCTTCTTTGCGCGCTTCATTGAGCATGCCAGAGCTAAAAAATGTTCGGCCACAACACAGCGGGCGCTCATTGTTTATCGGCTCAGGGGAAATCACGTTATAACCCGCTGCGGTTAACACTGCATGCGCCGCCCTTGTGTTCTCAGGCTCAAAACAGGAATTAAAGGTGTCGGCCAGAAGAACAACATCACGCCCATCCCCGACGAGCGACGCTTTAGGCGCTTTAAACTGATCACGGCTCCATTGTGGCAAGCTACGGCGAGCGGTGAACCCGGTTAGCTTTTCTGTCAGTTTTGCGATGCCGGGTATCTGATCTCTCAGGTTCAGCAGAAACGCGAACTTTTTCGCCATTGACGGCCCATAGTAAGGAAGATAGGCGATCAGCCGATCTCTCAGTGTTAAGCCATGTTTTTGGTGGTACTGATTCAGAAACTCCACCTTCATTTTTGCCATATCAACGCCAGTCGGGCATTCGCGTTTGCAGCCCTTACAACTCACGCAAAGGTCCATGGCCTGATACATTTCTTTAGAGGTAAAGGCGTCCTCCCCAAGTTGGCCAGTGATCGCAAGCCGCAGGGTATTAGCGCGGCCGCGGGTTAAATGTTGCTCGTCTTTGGTAACTCGATAGGAGGGGCACATAGTGCCAATATCAGCCCCGATATCGGCTTTGCGACAAGCACCATTGTTATTGCACATCTCGATCGCACCGTTGAGACCGCCCCATGCCGACCAGTCCATGCCCGTCTGGATCGGCTGGCTGGCATAGCCAGGTGCAAAGCGCATGATTTTCCGGTTATCCATTTTAAGCGGACGGACGATCTTGCCCGGATTAAAGAGACCCTTGGGATCAAAACTGTCTTTCACTTCCTCGAAGTTCGCAACCATGCGTTTGCCGAACATAGGTTCATGAAATTCAGAACGCGAGATACCATCGCCGTGTTCACCGGAGTGCGAGCCCTTATATTCGCGAACCATTTCCATGGTCTCTTCGGCAATCGCACGCATTTTTTTTGCGCCGCCCGCTTCCTTCATGTTCAGTACCGGTCGCACGTGCAAACAACCGACCGACGCATGCGCATAAAAGGTGCCAGTGGTGCCGTATTTTGCAAAGATCTCATTCAGCCGTCTTGTATATTCGGCTAGATCTTCAAGCTGAACAGCGCAATCCTCGATAAAGGAAATCGGTTTACCGTCGCCTTTCATCGACATCATAATATTCAGCCCCGATTTGCGTACCTCCCAAATATCGGATTGAGACTTGGTATCGGTGACTTTTACAACGGCATTCGGGAAACCCAACGACCCCATCAAGTCTTCGAGTTCGTTCAAGCCCTGAATTTGGGTAGCCTCATCTTCACCAGCGAACTCCACTAATAATAAGGCCTGGGGCTCACCTTTAACGTATTTGTTGATGGTGGGTGCGTAGATCGAGATTTTCCTGGCCAGATCGATCATCGTGCGATCGACCAGCTCAACCGCCGCAGGTTTCAATTTCACCAGATGTTGGGCGCTGTCCATTGCCTGATAGAAAGTAGGGAAGTGACACACCCCCAACACTTTGTGTTGGGGGATGGGTTGCAGGTCCAGGTAAATACGTTGGAAAAAAGCCAGCGTACCCTCCGAACCCACCAGCAGTTTTGCCATATTTGGATTGCTTAGCGTTAGCTCGTCAATGTTGTACCCGCCGACGCGCCTGAGTATGTTAGGGAAACGTGCCTTTATTTCTTCTGCTTCTCTGTTCCCCAGCGCCAGAAGTTTTTTTACCAGATGTTGATAGTTTGGATTGCCTCCGCTCAACGGCTGGTTTCCAAGCGACTTAAAATGCGCCTGGGTGCCGTCTGGCAGGAGCGCCTCAACAGAACGCACGTTGTGCACCATATTGCCATAACGAAGCGAACGAGCACCGCAACTGTTATTACCGGTCATGCCACCAATGGTGGCGCGACTGGCGGTCGAAACATCGACAGGAAACATCAACCCATGAGGTTTCAGGTAACGATTGAGCTGGTCGAGCACCATTCCCGGTTGCACACAGACCGTGCGATTTTCGACATCGAGATTCATCATCTGATTCAAGTGTTTGGTGGTATCGATTAGCAAAGCCTCGCCAATCGCCTGACCATTTTGTGAAGTCCCCGCGCCACGCGGCAGCACCGGAATGCCTTCGTCTGCGGCAATCTGTACGGCCATCACAACATCGTTATCGCTGGCAGGCACCACCACACCATGCGGTTGAATCTGATAGATTGAAGCGTCGGTGCTGTAGCGGCCTCGACTGAATTTATCAAACAGAACTTCTCCCTGAAGCTCTTTCGTTAGACGAGTTTCCAGTGAGGTGCAGTTATTGGTCATGGGATGGGTTTTAAAAATACAGACTCATTGCTCTCGCAAGCTAAGCTCAACGACGTGGTTTTGACGGATGCCAGCATGACCATCGCCAGCAGGGAGCTGGCGTTGAGCTTCCATGGATGGATTTACGGCGTGTCATGCGGGTATTTGGCAAAATCATGTCTCGAACGGGTAACTGGGCAACAAATACGTCTACGCACTGTGCGCTCCGGCCCTATATTAACCCTACTGACCACATTAGCCACACTGCTGCGAAAGAGGCTAGCCCACCCACCAGCGTGACTCCGCCGTAACCGAAAATAGCATCCTTGACCGGCAGGCGGGTCAGCGAGGTGCATACCCAAAAATAACTGGAGTTCACGTATTTGATGATCACCGATCCGCAGGCACCCGATAGCATGCCCGCTTCCGGCGAAAGGCCGAGGCTGCCGAGCATTGGTGCGACCAGCGAAGCCGCTGTGATTACGCCAACCGTTGTAGAGCCGGTGATCATGTTGCCCATAATGCCGATCACGAATGGCAAGAGTATCGCTGGCAAACCATAGGTAGAGAAGAAACTGCTGATGACCTCCACCGCCGGTGTCGCTTTCAGAATCGCACTTAGCGAGCCGCCAAGGCCGGTCACCACCAGTATCATGGCAGATACTTTGAGCGCCTCTTCTACCCACGCTGATTTCGATGCTTTTCTGTGCTCTTCGGTTCTGATATTACGATAGGCCAGCCACACTCCGATGCTGAGCGCCGCAACCGGCCAGCCAATATAAACCAACCCAGTTCGAATGATGTGATCTTCGGCCAGAAAGAGTCGCGAAACGCTTTGTGCGGAAATCAACAGAATCGGTACGACGATAGGCACATACGAGGCTAGTGCACCTGGCAGGCCCGTGCTGTCTCCTTCAAGAAAGGTTTCGCCAGCAAATTCATCATCCGGTTGAATCTTGATGCGCGGTCCGGCGATAAATTGCCCCCACACCCAACCCGCGAGAGAACCAACTAAACAGGCAATACCACCAAAAATTATTGTTTTGCCAATGTCGGCACCGACCAATGCCGCAGCGGCCAAAGGGCCGGGGGTCGGCGGAACAATCGCATGGGTCAGTTGCAGGGAGCCGACAAGGCCGGTTGATACTACGGCGATCGGAACGCCCATCGCCTTGGCGGCCGAGTGCACCAGCGGATTCAGAATTACGAAGGCGACATCTGAAAAGATCGCAATACCGAGGATAAAGCCGGTTAAGGTAAGCGCCAGTGGAATACGGTTGCGGCCAAATACATTGACCATGGTTCGGGTAATCGTCTGTATTGCGCCGGTATGCCGCAGAGCTTCGGCGATGATCGAACCCAGCACGATCACCACACCGATCGAACCAAGCGTCGCGCCGAAGCCGCTCTCGAAAGCTTCGATAAAGTTGTTTTGTTGTATACCGGGAATAATCCCGAACAGCATCATCGGTACGAGCAACGCAAGAAACACGTGCCATCGCCATTTTGCGATCAGAAACAACAAAAGTATGATGACTCCAACGAAGGCCAAAAGAGCCAGCACAGGGCTGGTTGTCACTGCGGTTTCTGGATTCATGACACGGCTCCTTTCGTTTCTAAGACCCTATTTTTCGAGGGTTTGTTTTCAGAGACCATGAAGTCCATCGCAGCCTGCGCACCACCCTTGTTGAAAGGTACGCCAGCTAGCTCAAGACCCATCTCCACACCACACAGCGTGCCGGTCAGCATCAATTCGTTGAACCAACCGAGATGGCCAATTCGAAACACTTTGCCCTTGATTTGCCCAAGGCCCATGCCAAGTGACATGTCGAAGTTCTCCAGAATTTGGTTTCGCAGCTCATCAGCGTTAAAACCTTCGGGCATTAATACCGTGGTCAAAGAATCAGAATACTCTTTCGGATCAAGACACTGATTCTCCAGCCCCCAGGTATCGACTGCCCGGCGAGTGGTCTCGGCGAGGCGTGCGTGACGCGTGAAAACATTCTCCAGGCCTTCTTCGAATAACATATCCAGAGCAACATCCAGCCCATAAAGGAGGTTGGTCGCTGGCGTGTACGGAAAGGAGCCCGACTTGTTAGCCCCGATTACGTGCTCCCAATCCCAGTAAGATCTTGCCAGCTTGGCATTCTTGCTTGCCTTGCGTGCTTTTTCGCTCACCGCGTTAAACGCGAGTCCGGGCGGCAACATTAGACCTTTTTGTGATCCACCAATGGTGACATCCACACGCCATTTGTCGTGCTGGTAGTCGGTGGAACCCAGCGACGAGATAGCATCAACCAGCAGCAACGCGGGGTGATCCGCATTGTCCATCGCCGCGCGAATCAGGCTAATATCGCTGGTGCACCCGGTGGAAGTTTCGTTGTGTACGACACCAACCGCCTTGATCTTTTTTTCGGTGTCCGCGCCAAGGTTTTGCTCGACAATGCCCGGATCTACGCCGTGGCGCCAATCGCCCGGCACGTAATCAACGTCGAGACCAAGTTTCACCGCGATTTCCTTCCAAACGTTAGAAAAATGACCCGTCTCAAACATTAGTACACGATCACCAGCAGACAGAACATTGACCAGCGAAGCTTCCCAGCCGCCAGAACCGGAGCCCGGATAGACCAGCACCGGTCCGGAACATTTAAACACCTTCGCCAGGCCATCAAATAGCCGTTCGGCCATTTCGATAAACACAGGACCGCGATGGTCTATGGTCGGTTGGTCGATGGCGCGGAGCACCCGATCAGGGACATTGCTGGGGCCAGGAATTTGTAGAAAATGGCGGCCGGTCTGGTATTTGCTTGTGGACATATTCAGTTTCTTATAGTGGTTTAAGCACAGTATAACGAAATCACGCTATGGATTGATCCGTCAATCGTTCTCCGCAGGCCCTTCGTAGGTGAAGCGTTTAAATGATTTCCCATCCCGACGCATCGTTTCATCAAACATTGCCAGCGGGCGCACCCACAAACCATGTTCTCCATAGAGCGCTCGATACACCACCAATTCCTCTCCCGTTTCGGTATGGCTAGCCACTCCCAAAAGCTGGTATTGCTTGCCTTTAAAATGTCGATACAGTCCAGGTTTAAGCATCTGTCTCTAGTGTTAATCTGAACTCTTGCTGGCCAATCAACACACCGCCCGCCTGATAGTTGTATTCGTGAAAACGAATTTCCTTATGATTAAACAACAGAACCGTGCTGGTACGTGTACCGTATTCACCTGCTCCAAAATCCAGCGTATCAATAAAAATCGAGGACAATGCATGCTCACTCTCATTACCGATGCCGGTATTGGGCAGTTCGTTAATTGGCGCCCGGGTGGAATCCCTGAGCAAACCCGCCAAATAGGAAGCATCAACTTCCGGAGCGTGTTTCAAGTAGGCGCGCAGAGCGGCCGTACCGCGAGACATTTTAGGCCAATGATCATCCGGTAAACCATTGCTAATGGGATGGCAACCCGCTTTCAGCTTTTTGAACCCGGGCGCTTCGCTGCTAAATACGGTGAGATTGTTTGAGTCACCCGTAACCAGGTTGAAAGGGTTGTACTCGGTATAACTGGAATCTAAATTCTGGACGAATTTTTGTTGCTGATCAGCAGCCAGAAACCCTGCCACCAAATCGCCTCGACTGCGGGCATCGTTACTGTGTTTTGAGGGCATGCGAAAATTGGTGACCGCAGCAAATTGACCTTGGCAGTTCACCCCCAGCCAACTGCCTCCCGCCTGCTCATCTCGGCCAGCAAGAATGTCGGGGATATCTTCCCAAAAATGGGCGGCTCTGGAAGGGCGCGCAAAAAACTCATCACGATTAGCAGCAACGATTAGCGGGTATTCGGGTCGGACGTTATTAGCTATAAATAGAATGCACAAAATTTGAGGTCTCAACTCAGATGTTTTCGGGTAAACCCATCACATATTCTTTGATTTCATCACGTACGCGTTGGTAATGCTGCATCTGCTTGTAGAGGCCGGGTTCTGCTACGGCCAACTTGGGTGGATCATCAAAAGCGCGCAAAACTACTTTCGGTTTGGCCGAAAACCCCTTAGCTGAAAACCCAGGGCAGGTTTTTTGGGCATGGTCACATACCGTCACAACATAATCGAACTCAACGTCCTCTATTTCATCGACAGTTTTACTTCGATAGTTCGAAATGTCGATTCCGATTTGTTCCATAACTTTAATCGCAAGGGGGTTCAAGCCATGCTTTTCGATTCCCGCCGAGTAAGCTTCGAGACGATCACCGCGCAGGTGTTTCACCAAGCCCTCGGCCATTTGACTGCGACAGGAATTACCTGTGCATAGGAATAGAATTTTTGGCTTCACACTTTTTAGTGCTCTTTAGGTGACCAGAGCCACGCTCTTCACTTGAGCGAATACTTTTTTACCGGGCGCCAGCGCTAGTCGGCTATAAGACTTACGGGTAAGTCGTGCGAGCATAATTTGATCAGCAATTTTCAAGCGCACTAGCTCATATGCGTCATCTTGTGGGTGGGCGTCCATAATTTCTGCGGCAAAAATATTTTGAATGCTGGTATCGGTTTGCCGGGTAATCGTAAGGCTAACGTCACGGGCAAAGACCCGTAATCGTGCTTTGGAACCCACCGAAGAATCGAGTTTGGCTACAGTGAACTCGCCTCCACCGAACGCGAGTGCCGATAAACCAAAGGCTTCATCATGTGCTTGTACCGTAGTGTCGATCAAGGTCGATGCCTGATCATCTTGTCCCTCTTGTCCGAAGGATAAATCCGTCCGGACAAACAGCTCGGCAACGGACCCACTGGCGAGAACACGCCCGGCATCGAGCACAAGCATGTTATCTGCCAGCCGCGATACTTCGCTCAATGAATGCGTAACATAGACCATGGGTATTTTTGATTCCTGGTGCAGGGTTTCCAAATACGGCATTATTTCGTTCTTGCGTTTCTGATCCAGCGAAGCCAAGGGTTCGTCCAGCAGAAGAAGTTCCGGTTCAACCGCCAGGGCTCGCCCCAGAGATACGCGTTGCTGTTCGCCACCTGACAAGTTGACCGGTCGGCGGTGCATTAAATCGCCAAGATCCAGCATCTCAACAATTTGTTCAAATTTTTTATCTTGCAAATCCAATCCAGCATGTTTGCGACCAAATTCAATATTTTGTCGAACGTCTAAATGGTCAAACAAATTTGCCTGTTGAAACACCATACCCAGTGGCCGCTGATACACAGGAATGAAACGATTATCGTCTTGCCAAACACTCCCTGAAACCGATACAAACGAACCTGAATAATGATCGAGACCCGCAATGGCTCGCAACAGTGTTGTTTTCCCACTCCCGGAAGGACCAAAAATAGCCGTAATGCCTTTACTTGAAAACTCGTGCGCAAGTTTCAAGGAAAACTGACCTTGCTGAAAATTGAACTTCAGTTTAATGGTCATAGTAAGGAGGTCAGAACCGCACCGTTCGAAATCGACGATTAATCACAAACACACTGACCAACATCAAAAAAGAAATGATCAACAACACGGCCGACAACATATGTGCCTGCGCATACTCGATTGATTCGACATGGTCATAAATCGCAATAGATGCAACACGTGTTTCGCCTGGAATATTTCCGCCAATCATCAAAACCACGCCGAACTCTCCCAGGGTATGTGCAAAACCCAAAATCGCGGCGGTAATAAACCCAGGGCGGGCAAGCGGTAGCGCCACCGTAAAGAAGGCTTTGATAGGCGATGTTCGTAAAGTCGCAGCGACCTCTAGCGGCCACCGGCCCACATTAATAAAAGCATCCTGCAAAGGCTGAACTACAAATGGCAGCGAATAAATAACCGAACCAACAACCAGACCCTCAAAGGTGAATGCCAGATTGATGTCGCCAACAATCCCGTTTGGACCGAGTGCGACTAACAGGTAGAAACCAAGCACCGTGGGCGGCAACACCAGCGGTAACGCAATAACCGACTCAAGCAAGTATTTCGCACGCCATCGCGTATGCGCCAACCACCAGGCTAACGGTGTTCCCAATACTAAAAGGAGTGCGGTCGAAACGGCCGCCAACTTGAGGGTGAGCAGCAAGGCTTGGATATCTTCAGTACCTGGCATCATGGAACTCCATAACCGTATTTACGTACGATGTTTTTTGCCGCACCTGACTTCACAAACCGCAAAAAATCATGGGCACCCGAATTATCGTTCAATAATACGACTTGCTGTTTAATAGGCGTATAAGCGGTATCTGGCACTAACTCGAAATAACCATCATAGTCACTTTTGTTTGCGGAGAACTGGGATAAGGCGAGCAGACCCAGATCCGCATTACCGCTATCAACAAACTGATACGCTTGGCCAATGCTTTCTCCAATGACCAATCGATCCTGCAAGGCATTCCAAAACCCAAGCACCTGTAGCACCTGTTGAGCGGCTTCGCCATAGGGCGCTAATCGCGGATTGGCAATTGCCAAATACCGAAATTCGCTTGTTAGTAATTCTTCCAAAGCAAACTGCCTACTCTGTGCCGGGCTCCACAATACCAGCTTGCCAATGGCATAGGTGTACGGACTGACATCCAACACAAGACCCTCGGCTTGCAGAAGCTCTGGGCGGCGGCTATCCGCCGCAAAAAACAAATCGAACGGTGCCCCATTTTTAATTTGCGCATAAAGCTTGCCGGTCGATCCGGCTATCACACGAATTTTGTCGTTAGCTGCGTTTGGATACGCCCGGGTGAGCGCATTCATGGCAGGTGCAAAATTGCTGGCAACCGCAATATTGAGGTTTCTCGAAAAAGGGCGCGAATCTTCCGATTGATCGCATGCACTAAGAATCAAGAGTGCAATAAAGAGTAATAAAAGCTTGGTAAATTTCACAATACTTAAGGAATCGGTAACCTGCGTTCAGCTTTAGTTCAGTGGCATCACTCTAGCATGGCAGGTGATTTCTAAAGGAGGTTAACGCATTATGAAACAATTACTCATTATTTCAGGTTTTTTAGTTACGGTATTGCTCGCCAATATGCCGGTTTCTCTGGCGAATACCGGTGGCGCGGAGCTTGATCGCTATCAATTCCCGAAGCTCGAGGCGGTGGATCGTATGCACCGATATACTATTAAGGGTTGGCACTACGTTGACGCCCGTTCAATAATAGTCGATGCTTCCCCCAGCACATCCTATTTGCTGATATTAAATCGTGAGGAACGGGACTTTAGATTTGCAGAAACTGTGAGTTTTACTTCCACAGCCTCCAATATTTATGCCGGATTTGATTCGGTTAGGCCTATCCAACGACGTTGGATAACCATTCCGGTAACCATCATGAAAATTTACAAGCTAAACGGTCGAGCAGACCGAGACGCTGTGCGAGAGCAGATCAGGGCTGACTAAATTATTCGACTGTCCAGGTGGTCGTGTTGCGCAACTTGTCTTTTATCGAAGCGGTGCGCTTCATGCCAGTAACGTGATTTTCGTAGTAAGACTTATCGAACGAGTCACCGGGCTGGCGATAAATAACACCCAGCGCCACTGGAAATTCTGGACGCGCCATACCGATTAGTAATTGAGCGATTACTTTATTGGTTTCGTCATGAACCAAAACCTCATCCGCATTTTTTACTGCGTCGACCACCTTCAAAGACATTGTTTTAAGATCAAATGCGAGGCCCTTGTCTTGCTCCGCGCCATACACCATGGGCTCTCCATGTGTCAGCTTTAGCTGGGTATCTTTTGCAGTGGCCCGGTCGGTAAAGTCAGCAAATACGTCGTCGTTAAACACAATGCAATTTTGGTAAATCTCCACCATCGCAGCGCCTTTATGCCCGTGTGCAGCAGTCAACACTTCAGCAAGTCCGGCCTTATCGGTATCAATCGCGCGCGCATAAAACTTTGAACCTGCGCCCATTGCAAACTC
>JABJKL010000169.1 GCA_018660405.1 Pseudomonadota bacterium
ATCAATAATCGGCAGCCGTACCTCGCCACGGGCGCGTAACCAGTTGGCGGTGAAATTCGGGATGATTCGGCCAGCAATGACCGTGATCAACACCAGGATCAGGTAGATGATTAGATGCAGCGCCAGGCGCTGCATGTCGGGACGATGTAGCAGAATGCTGGCATGATAGCTGCCGTTTAACAACGCGAGCAGCACGGTGATGCCGATGATTGGGTAATTGCGCCGACTGCCGCCGCCGATCACTTCCCGTCCAACGAGCCAGACAAGCGAAATCGGGAACAGCATGTCGAGTGCCGCCGTGAACCACGGCGGTATGCCCGTGCTGGCAAGCATCGCCACACGCCCGAAAACCCAGGTCAACACCAGGAAGAGCAGCGGCAGACCCTTGACCGGTGGACGCCCCGTCCAGGTTGCGACCGCAGTCAGGACAAACCCACCCATGGCTGCCATAGCAAAACCGACGATCAGCTCATGACCATGCCAGTATGGAGTGAACCCGAACATACTGGTCGGGGCAATGCCGTGCCGCGCGATTAGCCAGACCAGCATCGTCAGCACTGCGAACAGAGCCATCAACAAAAATAAGGGCCTAAAGGCGTAACTCATAACGACTCTGCGTTGATTCATGTGATCACCAGTTAAAGTGTGCGCGTCCGGAATTTCAGGGAGAATAGGAAATATTATTAGATGACAACTTTGGCGTCATTGCGGAGGGAAGACTGTTTTTAGTGACTGCCTTAGGCTAAATACTTTCGGTTCTGCAAGTATAACCAAGATTCCATTAGCTCGACGAGATTGCTACGTTCAAAGAAGTGAAAGTGAATATTGATATTTTCGTTGCGAGCAAGCAGGTCGCGATATCACTTGGCATCTTCTTTACGGAGTCTCCGTGCTATTAGCCACCCGATCTTAAAATATCTGGCCTTCAAAAACGGGCTAACTATTGCATCTATGAAAGGTTACCGGATAATGACCACATGAAGTGGCAACTCTCATTGATCGTCGTTCTTTTTTTGGTTGTTACCGGCTTTCATATACTGCCCGGACCGATGCTCGCAGGTGACTCAGACCACTATTTGCTGGGCGCCGAGGAACTAAAGAGCCAGGGAACGATCTCCGGCAAGGCAACCCGTTACTCGAGCTACGTGGCAATCATTTCCGCGATAAAAATGGTAACTGACAATCGCGATCACCAATTGAAGTTAATCGTTGCATTTCAGATTCTGATTTTGATGGCCGCACTACTATGCCTTTACGGCATCGGGCGACGTCTGTTTGGAACTCCTGCCGCGTTGATTGCGGCGGCTTTATTTGCGATGAATTTCTATTTGCTGCAATGGGCGCCCTACATTCTTACTGAAACGATGTTTACTTCCTTCGTCATCATCTCGGCATACCTGTGCTTAATGACATCCGAAAAACCACGGTTTTTGTTACCCTCCATCGGCGCAGTGTTAATTACCACTACTTTGCGTCCCAACGGAATCGCGTTGCTGCCGGTATTCCTTTGCTATCTCATCACCCGGTTGAACGGGTTCGCCCGGCTGGCTGCAGTCATCTTGCTCGCAGCCACCATCATTGGCACTCTGCCCATTTTGCAACAGATATTGAGTGATACGGCTGGAAACGAAATGCTTGTCGATAAACTGGAAAGCGGCACAATTGTATGGGAGTTCGACTCCATGGACATGCCAAAACTAGCGAATCGCGGTGAAGACCAGGTAGCAGACATGTTTCGTTATCTCACAACGTGGCCTGTGGAAAGCGCCAGACTCATGGCTACGCGCCTTTACGCCGCGTACTTTTATCAGCGTTCAGATTATTCGCTTATACACCGGATGCTCCTCGTCGTGGTAATCCCGGGTGTATTACTGCTGGCGCTGGTCGGCCTGGTCGCTGCAATTCGCAGAAAGAATTCCGCGGGTTACCTGCTGCCCGCCTTCCTGATTCTGGCTCAATCAGCGGTGATCGCTATTTCATTTGCCGACCACGACCACCGCTTTATATCTTACATCATGCCACTGATTTTTCTCTTTACGGGTTTTGGTGCCACCGTTGTCTGGGACGCAGCACTATCTACTCACCGTTCAAACTGACACCAAATACAGATAAGCGCACCCACAAAACGCTGCCCTCGCGTATAATCGCGCGCTGAATCATTCCATTGACTATAGATTCCACCAACTACGCATAAGCATGAGCCAGTCCCTCGACAAACAATATCAACCCGGTGAAATAGAGCAAGAGATTTACCAGCGTTGGGAAGACGCGGGTTATTTTGCTGCGGATCAAAGCAAAAGCAAGGAAAGCTATTGCATTATGATCCCGCCACCCAACGTGACAGGCAGTCTCCATATGGGGCATGCTTTTTCAGACACGATCATGGATATACTTATCCGTTACCACCGCATGCGCGATGAACCCACCTTGTGGCAAGCAGGCAGCGACCACGCGGGCATTGCCACCCAAATGGTGGTCGAGCGTAAACTGGCCGCAGACAACCTTTCCCGACATGATCTTGGCCGCGACAAGTTCATCGAGAAAATATGGGAATGGAAGGAAGAGTCTGGCGGTAACATTACTCGCCAGCTGCGCCGCCTGGGCGCATCGCTGGACTGGTCGCGCGAGCGATTCACAATGGATAAAGAACTATCCAACGCGGTCACCGAAGTGTTTGTTTCTCTTTTTGAAGAAGGCCTGATCTATCGCGGCAAACGTCTGGTGAACTGGGATCCGGTTTTAAACACGGCGGTATCCGATCTAGAAGTAGTTTCACAAGAGGAAGATGGTCATTTATGGAATCTAAAATACCCTCTCGCGGATAACCCTGAACAATTTATGGTGGTCGCTACTACTCGGCCAGAAACAATGCTGGGCGACGCTGCCGTCGCGGTACATCCTGAGGATGAACGTTATCAACACTTGATCGGTCAGCAGGTTAAATTACCGCTGACAGATCGTGAAATTCCGGTCATTGCAGACGAGTATGTCGACCCTGAATTTGGCTCCGGCTGTGTAAAAATCACCCCTGCCCACGACTTTAATGATAACGAAATTGGCAAGCGCCACGACCTGCCATTGATCAATATTATGGGGCTAGATGCCAGTATTGATCTGGAAGGCTCCAAATATCACGGCATGGATCGTTACGTCGCACGCAAACAAATCGTCGCCGACCTCGAAGCCGCAAATCTGCTCGACTCAATAAGCCCTCACAAATTAGTGGTGCCGCGCGGTGACCGCACTAATGCGGTCATCGAGCCGCTATTAACCGACCAATGGTTTGTAAAAATACAGCCGCTTGCCGACCCCGCCATTGAGGCAGTTAAAAACGGCGACATCAAATTTGTTCCGGAAAACTGGAGTAATACCTACTTCGACTGGATGAATAATATTCAGGACTGGTGTATTTCACGGCAAATTTGGTGGGGCCACCGCATTCCTGCCTGGTATGACGAATCCGGCAAGTTCTATGTAGCTCGTACCGAAGCCGAAGCATTTGAGCAGGCTGGCCCTGATGCCAGGCTTAGCCAGGATGACGACGTACTGGATACCTGGTTTTCGTCTGCTCTTTGGCCGTTCTCTACTCTGGGTTGGCCTGAGAAAACTGAAGAATTGGGACGCTTTTACCCTACTTCTGTATTGGTCACCGGTTTTGATATTATTTTCTTCTGGGTAGCCCGCATGATCATGATGGGGCTGAAGTTCACCGGTAAAGTACCGTTCAAGGAAGTCTATATTCATGGGCTGGTGCGTGACCAAGATGGCCAGAAAATGTCGAAATCCAAAGGCAATGTTCTGGATCCACTCGATCTGATTGATGGTATCGACCTTGAAGCCCTGGTAAGTAAACGTACGACCGGGCTGATGCAGCCTGAGATGGCGCCCAAGATCGAGAAATCCACACGCAAACAATTTCCCGACGGTCTTCCCGCCTTCGGCACCGATGCCCTGCGTTTTACCTTTGCATCGCAAGCAACGTTAGGCCGCGACATTCGTTTTGATCTTGGCCGCGTGGAAGGCTACCGCAACTTCTGCAATAAACTGTGGAACGCCGCGCGCTTCGTGCTGATGAACACCGACGGGCAAGATTGCGGCCAGCATGATGAACCTTATGAACTGCGCGCCGCTGATCAATGGCTAATTGACCGTTTGCAGCAAGTTGAAGCCGACGCTGCACTGCATATTGAAAGCTATCGTTTCGACCAACTTGCTAAAGTTCTCTATAGTTATGTGTGGGATGAATACTGCAGCTGGTATCTGGAAATGAGCAAAGTCTTGCTTAGCAGTGAAGATGCCACGGAAGAACAACTGCGCGGCACCCGTCTTACCCTGGTGCGAGTGCTCGAATCTTTATTGCGACTTTTACACCCCATCACGCCGTTCATTACTGAACGTATTTGGCAAGATGTAAAAGCGCTGGCAGGAATAGAGTTAAATGACAATACAATCATGTTACAGGCCTATCCGGTCTGTGATGACAGCAAGCGCTTTCCCGATTCGCACAAAGAAATCGAGTGGATTAAGTCGGTCATATCGGCGGTACGTAATATTCGCGGAGAGATGAATATCGAACCGGCCAAAAAGTTCCCAGTACTATTGTCCGGCACCTCTGATGAACATCGAGGGTTTATCGCGGCGAATCAGGCTCTGTTGGTACGTCTTGGTAATATGGAATCTGTAGAAATTATCGCCAAAGACTCAGATACACCCGAATCGGCAAGCGCTCTCGTAGGCGAGGTTCAGGTTCTGGTGCCGCTCGGTTCTTTGATCGACAAGCAAGCCGAGCTAAGCCGGCTTGGCAAAGAAAGCGAACGCCTTGCAGGCGAGATTAAACGTGCCGAAAGTAAGTTATCAAATCCAGGTTTTGTTGATAAAGCGCCAGAATCCGTGGTCGCAAAAGAACGTTCCAAACTGGAAGATGCCCAGTCTCAACTAGAATTGCTGAGCCAGCAAATTAGTAAAATAGAAGCACTAGACTGAAACCTCGGCACAATTGTTATTTTGATCTCTGATTGTGCAGAGGTCTCAAACTAATTTTATCAAACGAGTCAGAATTGCCGTAGCGATTGCAACCGCTGCGGTTTCTATCCTGAGAATATTGGGTGCAACAGCTACGGACCTTGCACCCAAAGCAAGCAATATCTCAATTTCGCTCTCACTAAAACCACCCTCTGGGCCCACTAAACACACTATTCGTTGCGACTCATCATATTCAGAAACTTCTTGCCAGGCTTCTCCTTGATGGTCAGCAAGTATTAACTGCAACCCTTGTTCATGCACTTGTTTCGCGTACGCTAGAACCTCCATCGAATCTCCTGTTTCCTGGAACCAGGTTCGACCCGATTGTTTACAAGACTCAATAACCAGCCTCCGCCATTTCTCCACTAACTTACTATTAGCCCGTGTAGACGAATACTCACAGTTAAGCGGCACAACACGCGCAACCCCCAGTTGCGCGAGCATATCGACCATAACTTTTTGGCGGTCACCCTTGGGAACTGCCGCCGCAATGGTCAGATCATTTTCTGGCCGAATATCCGTGCGGGCTTCATTCACCTCAAAAATTGCTGCGCTACGCGAAGACTTATCGATGAGTTTCGCAAGCGCCACTTGACCCTCGCCATTTAGCAGCTCCACCACATCGCCTGCCTTCAAACGCCGTGATTTAAGCGCATGGCGAGACTGCTCAGTATCTAACTTCACCGAACTTCCAACGGCAAACACCTCAGGAGCATAAAAGCGAGATATAGACATTAGTTACGACCACCGGTTTGAAAATAAACATCATAGCGAATTAATTTACCACCAAATTGCTCATTGGGCTTTCTCCATAGAGGCTCCGCATAATTGGGCCGCTTTACAACCGTGCGCGGATAATGTTCAGCACTTACCTGCACCAACGTATCGGCATCGGCATCTTCCCCAATCATTCGATGCAGTAATGCCAACCTTTTATTGGTCAACGCCGACGACTTGCGTTTGGGCGGAAACATTGGGTCCAGATAAACACAATCAGCCACCAGTTCGTCAGCACCCAGCAATTCAACAGCATCACCGCGAATCACACGCGGCACCGAGACCGTATGTTTTTCTACCCAGGATGATTCAGCGAGCACCCGCATCGCGTCTTCTAACAGCAATGCAAATAGTGGTTGCCGCTCCAGGCACGTCACCTGATAACCCTGCGCACAAAACCGCAATGCATCTTCACCCCAACCTGCAGTCGCATCAATGACGCTCCGGGTTTTACGCCCCATCGCTTGTGACAATGGCTTCTGTTTAGCCGCTGGCCAGGATTTTTGCTGCTTCAGAAAGAGATCAACGGCTAAACGATGCCGTAGTATAGAACCCGTTGAACTCGATTCTGCGGATGTCTCCAACAGTTCCAATTGCCCACCACGTTGTACCAGTTCAATTTTCTTCCCCTGGGATGAACTTCTACCCTTTAGCAGACGCGACTGCTGTTGAATCACGCTGGCATAAGTCTCTGGCCCGCTAATGACGATTTCTTCCATAAGTAACTGCTTTAAGTGACTGCCTTCTGGCAAAACGTTATATAGTGGATTAAATAATACCCACAACGTTACTTATCATGCCACACACAACACTTATACCTTTAACACCAAGACTGCTTTTTGTATTTTTCCTGTGGTTCGTT
Source organism: Pseudomonadota bacterium (assembly GCA_018660405.1). Classification (GTDB taxonomy): domain Bacteria; phylum Pseudomonadota; class Gammaproteobacteria; order Arenicellales; family Arenicellaceae; genus UBA10349. The sequence continues at coordinate 6,662 of JABJKL010000169.1, forward strand.
TCCACCATACTTATTGCTCAGGAAGATTCGGACTCCAGAACTCCGGTCGTTTGGGATTTAACCGACTTATATGCTAGCGAAGATAACTGGCAAGCTGCCTACGATCAAATAGACGCATCACTTCCTGCACTTGCCGCACATCAGGATACCCTTGCCAACTCGTCAAGTGATCTGCTCGCCGCAATGACCGCAATCGCGGATATCTATAAAGACATCAGCCGTGTGTACGTATACGCCAGCACACGCAACGATGAAGATCAAAACCTCGCGGAGAGTCAGGAACGCCTAGCCAAAGCAAGAGCGCTGTATTCAAAAGTGGGGGAAGCAACGTCGTGGGTCGAGCCCACTCTCCTTGCCAAAGACGAAAGTGATATCAGAGCCTTTCTGGCACAAGAACCCGAGCTTGCCGAATATGACCACTACATCGACAATATATTGCGCAATAAGGCGCACACGCTTAGTGCAGAAACCGAGAACGTTCTAGCTGCGGCAGGCATCGTCTTAAATAGCCCAAACGAAATTTATGAACTGCTCGTCAATGCTGATATCGAATGGCCAACGGTAACTTTGTCGGACAGCACAGAGGTTTACCTGAATCAGGCCACCTATGTTCGCTACCGGGCAGCAGAAAATCGCGATGATCGTAAACTCGTATTTGATACGTTTTGGGGAAAATGGGATCAATTCAAAGATAGCCTGGGCATGACTCTGGCAACCGAAGTCAACGCCAACACCATGACCGCACGGGTTCGCAATTATCCCGACACGCTAACCCGCGAACTGTCGGCAGAAAATTTACCGAGTGACATATACACCACCCTCGTCGCGGAGGTAAATACCGGACTTCCGACGCTGCACCGTTATTTCAAGCTAAGGGCGCGTATGCTGGGAATTGAAGACCTGGCGTACTACGATATCTACCCTTCACTGGTTAGCTCAGACAAAAACTTCAATCTGGCAACATCAGCCGAACTAACGCTTGCCGCACTGGAACCGTTCGGCGAGGAATACCTAAACCATCTCAAGCAAGGCATCAACGCAAATTGGGTTCATGCCTACCCAGGCAAGGGTAAGCGCTCTGGCGCTTATATGAATGGTTCGGCCTACGATGTTCACCCTTACGTGCTACTCAACCACAATGACGACTTCAACTCACTATCAACCTACGCCCATGAGTGGGGCCACGCGGTACATTCCTTGCTTGCTAACAATGCCCAGCCCTATAGCAAAGCCGACTATTCGACATTTATTGCAGAAATGGCCTCACAAATAAATGAAATCTTGCTGGAAGAATACATGCTGGAAAATGCAGAAACCGATGAAGAAAAGCTGTTTTATCTGGGTCAATCGCTGGAATCCATGCGCGGTTCTTTCTACCGCCAGACCATGTTCGCCGAATTCGAAGCCGAAATTCATGCGGCGGTCGAAGCTGGCGAACCATTGACAGGTACTGGCCTGACTGAGCGCTATTTGAGACTGCTTAAGACCTACCACGGCCATGACGAGGGCGTCCTCACCATCAATGACGTGTATGCCAATGAATGGGCGTATATCCCGCATTTTTACTATGACTTCTATGTATACCAATATGCCACCTCAATCGCAGGTGCTGCGTGGTTCGCGGAGAAAATTATTACCAATGAAGAAGGCATTAGCGCAGCTTTTATAGATGTACTAAAAGCAGGGGGATCAGATTATCCACACAACATTCTTATGCGGGCTGGGCTGGATATGAGTTCGCCCGAGCCGTATCGCGCTGCGATTGCCCGCATGAATGATGTTATGGATCGGATGGAGGCTATTTTAGATAATTAAATCTGGAAATGGTCGCCAATCGAAGCAACAAGCACCAGGGGGCCTGTCCGAGAATAGATGCTGTCGCGAGGGAAAGCTGATTTGAGTCAGATTTTTCACTTATTTGAGGCGAATAGTGGTTCTATTTAACGAAAATAAGGGGGGAATCTGGCCAAATTCAGCTTTTCCGCAGTAGGCGCTCTATTCTCGGACAGTCTCCTTAGTCCAACGTGCGGCGATATCGCAGCATCGCGATCACACACGCGACTACGGCAAAGCCCGTCATCATCAAAAACGGCTGCTGCAGGTCTGCTATCCCTGTGCCCTTTAACATTACCCCTCTCACCACGCGTAAAAAATGCGTCAGCGGCAAAACCTCCCCAATAGTTTGAGCCCATTGTGGCATTCCTCTAAACGGAAACATAAAACCAGAGAGCAACAAAGATGGGAGAAAAAAGAAAATGCTGAGTTGCATAGCCTGTAGCTGAGATTTGGCTACGGTTGAAAAAGCAAAACCCAAGGCAAGGTTTGCAATCATAAAAATACTAATACCAAAGAGTAATACAAAAAGTGAACCTACAAACGGCACACTAAAAAGAATGCTCGCGGCCAGTAATATCACCACCGTTTGAACCGTGCCCACCATCACATACGGGGTGATCTTGGCAATCATCACTTCATGAGGTTCGGCCGGTAAAGCAAGTAAATTCTCCATCGTTCCGCGCTCCACTTCTCGCGCCATAGTTGTCGCCATAATCATAACCAGAGTCAATGTAAGGATGACGCCCAGCAACCCCGGCACAATATTGTATTGAGTAATGCCTTCGGGGTTATATTTTGGGTGGACAATCAGCTCATACGGCGGCGGTTGAGCTGCGAGTGCGCGCAAAGGGCCGTTTAAGTCGTGCGCCAGCGCACGTGTAAAGATGGTATTCAAATAACCGATCGCATTTGAAGCCGCTGACGGGTCTGTAGCATCAGCTTCCACCAATACTTGTGGCCGGTCACCGCGCACAAGCTGCTGAGTAAAACCAACAGGGAAGGAAACCACAAACGCGACCTCTCCCCGGGCCAACATTTCGGCAGTCTCGCGAGGGTCGCTGGTGGCAGCGACAAAATCAAAATAACCCGATGTTTTCATACCCGATATTAGCGTGCGAACGATTGGGGTCTGCTCCTCGGCGTGCACCGCGGTGGGTAGCAACTTGGGGTCTGTATTAATGGCGTATCCGAAAATAACCAGTTGAACAATCGGGATTCCAAACATCATCGCGAATGTCAATCTATCACGGCGCATCTGGTGAACTTCCTTGAGGAATACCGCCCATATTCGTAGCCAGGATCCTTGCAAGCTCATGAGTGCACTCTCGTGTCCATTCCGGCCCGGTTCATTAATGCAATAAAAGTATCTTCCAAACTTGGCCGAACCTCGTGCCACTCTAGCCCGTCCACCTTGCCAGTCTTGTTGAGTGCTTGTTCAATAAGAGCGGCATCGGGACCACTCACGTGCAGTGCTGAACCAAAGTAAGAAACGTGTTCAACACCTGGCTCTAGCCCGATTATTTCCGATAATTGCCGCACCCCGACACCCTCTGCTTTATAGGTCACCAAACCCGACTGATCAATAATGTCGTTTACCCTGCCTTGTGTTAGCAGCGCACCATTGGCCAAATAAACGATTTCATCGCATCGTTCAGCTTCGTCCATGTAGTGGGTCGACACCAATACCGTCATACCTTGCGCTGTTAGGTAATGAATCTGATCCCAGAATTCCCGCCGTGCCTGTGGGTCAACACCCGCTGTTGGTTCGTCCAGCAGCAATAACTCGGGCTTGTGCATAGTCACGGCCGCAAGCGCAAGCCGTTGCTTCCAGCCGCCCGACAAATCGCCTGCCAATTGATGTTGGCGGTCGGTTAAACCGAGGGTCTCAAGGGTTTGGCCAACACGCTCCCGAAGTTTGGGTAATTGATACAAACGACCGACAAATTCTATGTTTTCCCGAATTGTTAAATCCTCCCAAAACGAGAATTTTTGCGTCATATATCCAGTGTGGGCCTTGATTTTTTTGCTTTCACTCACAACGTCAAAGCCAAGACAGGTGCCACTGCCCTCACTGACTTTAAGCAAGCCACAGATCATACGAATAGTGGTTGTCTTGCCAGAGCCATTTGGCCCGAGAAAACCCCAAACCTGCCCTCTCGGCATTTGAATACTGATGCCGTTGACTGCTGTTTTATCGCCAAACCGCTTAACCAGACCATGAACGTCTATCGCAAACTCGCTCATTAAAAATCAACGTCGACGGGCAACCCAGGGTTCAAGCTTGTATTGGGTGGCAGTCTCGCCTCAACAAGAAAGACGAGTTTATCCCGCGATTCGGCACTATAAATTACCGGTGGAGTGAATTCCGCGGCAGCGGCAATAAAAGAGACTGTCGCACTGATAGCAACTTGCGCACCACCATCGGGCAATACCTCAACCGGTTGACCGACACTGAGGCTCGCAAGTGCTGCTTGTGGCACAAAGAATCGAACTTTCAGGCCATTGCTAGGTAACAAAGCGACCAACGGAGAACCGGCAGTAACAAATTCACCCTGCCGATGAAACACCTCCTCCACCCTGCCATCGACCAATGCTCGCACCGTTCGCTCGTCAAATTGCCATTGCGCAACTGCTTCAGAGGCCTGAGCTGCCTGGTAGGCTGCAGCCGCGGCCACTTTCGCTTGCTCACGCCCGGCAAGATTTGCAACGTTAATCGCCTCATTTGCAGCGATCGTAGCCGCTTCAGCTGCATTTAAAGCCGCGTCAACCTGATCACCCCGAATAGTCGATTCGACCCCTCTTTCCACCAATGGCATTACGCGCTTATATTCGGCTAGGGCGAGCGACAAATTAGCCGCAGCCTGTTGATGCTGTGCTTCCAAAGCCCTTATCTCCGCTGGCCGTGCGCCACTGCTTATGTCCTGGGCTTGAGCATCCGCCTGTGATGTTCTCCCGGCGGCTTCAGCCAGCTGTGCTGACTGTTGTTGCTTATCCAGCTCAAACATAGCCTGCCCTGAGACGACCTCGCTACCTTCCTCTATAAAACTTGCAATGAGCCACCCTGACTGTGGTGCGGCAACATATACCCATTCAGCCTCAACGTAGCCAACGTAGCCGCTTGTTGTGTCTGAGTTACAACAACTACACAACACGAACGAAAATAACGTGACAATCAAAATGCTTATTTTTCTAAAGTGCACTGGCATAACAGTCTCGTTTGGATTGTTTATGGAAAGAAAATGCTTGCCCATTGAATGTTGGCGCTTCTATCGTTTTCATCGCTCTACTTTTTATCGCTCTATCCATTGCACTAATTCCATTGCACAACATAGTCGCTTGAATCAAGTTCTGGCACATCCTTGGCCGCTATCTGCGGCGTACCGATATAAATATAACCGACCAACTTTTCTTGCTCACTTAAGCCCAGCGCGACAAGCACTTCGGGATGAAAACAGGCCCAACCAGAACGCCACATCG
>JABJKL010000092.1 GCA_018660405.1 Pseudomonadota bacterium
AATGGTTTCTCTGAGCTAAATGATCCGGAAGATCAGGCCGAACGCTTTTTGGCGCAAGTCGTCGAGAAAGACGCGGGCGATAATGAAGCCATGCATTACGACGCCGACTATATTCGTGCGCTGGAATACGGTATGCCGCCAGCGGCAGGTGAGGGTATTGGGATTGATCGTTTGGTAATGTTGCTTACTGACAGCCCGAGCATTCGTGACGTGCTGTTATTTCCGCATATGCGACCTGAAACCCAGAAACCAGCACGTAAGTAAACGAGCGCTACCAGAGAGCTAACAGGATGTCAGTAATGAATCTATCTTCGTTTATTGGCTTGCGGTATACGCGTGCCAGGCGCCGAAACGGCTTTATTTCGTTTATATCGGCCGTTTCTACGATAGGAATAGCGCTTGGGGTTTGGGCATTAATTACCGTTATGAGCGTAATGAATGGTTTTGAGCGCGAATTACGTGGCCGAATCCTGGACGTGGCCTCGCATGTCACTATTGTCGGGTATGGCGGAAGATTGGCCAATTGGCAGGCGATAGAGGCCGAAAACGCGCAAATCGCGGGTGTGGCGGCCACCGCGCCATTTGTGGACGGACAAGGCTTGATGAGTGCTGGTGGGGCCGTGAGCGGCGCCTTGGTGCGCGGTATCGACCCCGAGCAGGAAGCGAACGTATCCAACATTGATGAGCATATGATCGAAGGCAGTTTCGATGACCTGGTGGCCGGCGAATATAACGTGATTTTGGGCGGTCAATTAGCTCGCAAGTTGGGCGTGCAGGTGGGAGATAAAGTGACTCTGATCGCACCGCAAGGCCAGATGACGGCGGCGGGTTTGTTGCCCAGGTTGCGACGCTTTGATGTGGTCGGCATGTTTAGCGTGGGCATGAATGAATACGACAGCACACTGGCATTACTGAACATAACGGATGCGGCCAAGCTGTTTAAAGTGGAACCGAACGTCTCGGGTGTACGGCTCGCGCTCGATGACGAGGATCAGGCGCCTGTAATTGGCAGGCTGATTTCTGATCGCTCAGATCTCAGTTATTACGTAACGGACTGGACGCTGGAAAATAGAAATTTTTTTCGCGCACTGACCGTCGAGAAGCGTGTGATGGGCATTATTTTATTCGTGATTGTGCTGGTTGCCGCGTTCAATATTGTGTCTACCCTGATTATGGTAGTGACCGATAAACAGGCTGATATCGCGATTATGCGCACACTGGGCATGTCGCCGCGTTCGGTGATGAAGATATTTTTTATTCAAGGCACGATGGTGGGTGTAATCGGTGTCATGGTTGGAGCAGTTCTTGGAGTGTTAACTGCCTTGAAATTAGAGGCCATTGTCGCTTGGGCCGAAGGCGTGTTTGGCTTTGAGTTCTTTCCTGCGGATGTTTATGTGATCAGTGATTTTCCAGCGCAACTTCAATGGCTGGACGTGGCCTTGATCATGCCGGCCGCTTTAATTGCCAGCATGCTTGCCACACTGTACCCGGCATGGCGCGCTTCGCGTACACAACCTGCCGAGGCCTTACGTTATGAGTAAGCGGTATGAATAGTCACGTGAATGGCGCGCCGGTATTGCGTTGCGAGGCTTTGAATAAAACCTTCGACGACGGCACGCTATACGTTGAAGTGCTGCGCGGTGTGAATCTAACCGTAGAACCGGGAGAGACCGTGGCGATTGTCGGTGCCTCCGGTTCAGGTAAGTCGACCTTGTTGCATTTGTTAGGTGGTCTGGATTTGCCAACTTCAGGTGAAGTGTGGATTACCGGCGAGCGTTTTGATGAACTTTCCGACGAACGTCGCGGTGATATTCGCAACCAATATTTGGGTTTTGTTTATCAGTTTCATCACCTGCTGCCAGAGTTTACCCTGGTAGAGAACGTGGCCATGCCACTGTGGGTACGTGGAGTTGACAAGAATATTGCTTTACAGACGGCCACCGCGACCTTGGCGAACATAGGTATGGATCACCGTTCGGAGCATCGCCCCGCTGAGCTTTCTGGTGGTGAACGTCAGCGTGGCGCGATCGCGCGCGCACTGGTGACCGAACCCGCTTGTATTTTGGCAGATGAACCCACCGGTAATTTGGATACCGGTACCGCAGGTGTGGTGTTTGACGAAATGCTCAAGTTAAACGTGAATAACAACACTTCACTGTTGATGGTGACCCACGACGAAGGATTGGCAGCGAAGCTGGACAGGGTGCTTAGACTGGAAGACGGCTTGTTGGTCTAAGCTCTATTTCTTGTCATGTCCGGTTGAAAACCGGATCTTATTCAACATTCGCTTTCTGCGTCTGTGGCGCCAGGCCTGACGTATTTGCCCTCGCCATATCAGGTCAATTAACCAGCGTGTGGTTAGCGACAACAAAATTCCTGTGATCAAACAGCCGAGCCATAATGCCACGTAATGCCAGCCGAGTGACAGGATGCTGATGTCGCCAAGCGCAATAGGTTCCAGACCAATGACCCATGCACCCAACAAGTAGGGCGGGGTGTACAAAGGTACCCAGGTGATCGGGTTGGATATCCACGCAGTGGCCAGCGCCAGAGGCAAATTAGCACCCATCAAGATGGCCATGAAACCAGCAGCGAGGGATTCCCCGGGCATGGGCAAGAACGCGCAAAAAACGCCAATGGCGATGCCACGGGAAACGCTGAGTCGGTTAAAGCTCCAGATCTCAGGGCTACGTAACGCGGTGCCGAATACATTTTGTATATGGGGTTGCCCGCTAAGCGCGTCCCGCGATGGGATTTTCTCCTTAAGGCGCTTTAAAAAGTTCATTTTTGCGAGTTCTGAAATAGATCGATTCTATTTGTGTTATAGCCCAATCGGGTAATCTTTGAAACAAAATACACTACACTAGCAATACTTCAATATGGTTAAATAGTAATCTAGCCATCAAGGATTGATGGTGTTTTGGCTCAGCTTGCACTGTGTAACAGACCATTTGGTTACACTTTTAATTACTCTTTTTAGTTACCAGGGAGCGGTAATGAAACTGGACTCGTTTTTAGCGGTTGGCGGCGCTTTTTTGCTTGGCGCAACGGCAAGTATGTGGGTACCCAACCTCGCGTGGCTGGCCGTTATTCTGATCGCTCTGTTCATTTGCATTCCTTGTGTGTTGGTTTCGCCACGCGTCGGAACATTGTGCCTTATCTTCTTGTTGGGTTTGTTTTTGGTGCTCTACAGCGGAAAGCAAGTGCTCGATAAGCATATTCATCTATCGACACAAGAGCGGGTTATTGATGTGGTGGGTACCGTCGATAGTTATCCACAGATCAACGAATGGCGTAGTCGGTTTGAGTTTGAAGTAATGTCTGCCAACCGGGCTAAACTTTTCAATGGTCATCGATTGTTGGTGAGTTGCTACGAATGCCCGTTCGAAATAGAACGTGGGCAACAGTGGCGATTGACGTTAAAACTTAAGCCACCGCACGGTTACGCGAATGCCGGTTCCTTCGATTACGAGAAGTGGCTGCTGCGGCACCGAATTCATGCCACGGCTTATGTCCGTGAATCATCTTTTAACGCTCTGCTGCAAGCCGCGACGCCTGATGTTGTTAACAGAGTACGGTTGCGTCTTAAAACGTGGTTGCAACGGGCATTGCCAACTGACTCGAAGGGTGGGGTGCTGGCTCATGCCTTGATGTTGGGTGACCGCTCAGGTTTTAGCGACGAGTTGTGGTCGACATTCCGGCGCACGGGGGTTGCACACATGTTTGCCATATCGGGTTTGCATGTGGGCCTTGTTTGGTTGTTCACCAGCTTTGTAATTCGCTGGTTTACTCGTGTCTATCCTCAGTTATATCTACACGTACCAGCACAATTTGTCGCTGGCTGGGCAGGCGTTCTAGTGGCATCGAGCTACGCCGCCTTAAGCGGCTGGGGGGTTCCCGTGCAGCGGGCAATATTGATGCTCGTGCTATTTCAATTGAACCGGAGTGTCGGGCGACGTTGCTGCCCCTACCACGGGTTACTTCTCATCGCTGTGGTTTTGTTGTTATTCGATCCTTTAGTGATTTTGGACGTTGGCTACTGGATGAGTTGTTATGCTGTATTGGTGTTAATTTGCTTAACGGATTCTACTTCAAGCCTTGGCTGGAAGGGTGCTGCGAGCCTGCAAATTAAGCTGAACCTGCTAATGGCACCGCTGGTATTGCTACTGTTTAACGAAGTTTCACTACTTTCACCGTTGGTAAATTTTATCGTAGTTCCGCTGGTCGGTAGCGTACTTTTACCCGCGTTATTGATTTCGACCAGCCTGTATTTGTTAGGTG
>JABJKL010000054.1 GCA_018660405.1 Pseudomonadota bacterium
ATCTGTATCAATAATTGGGGGGCGGTTGGCGGTGGGAGCCCGTGGTGATGATGGGGCTAATGAGTTTGAATCTCAAAACGGTTATATGTTAGGCACCGTTTATCTTTTTAACTTGGTAGATTCAAGCGGGAATGTAACGTCAGACCCTAGTGCCTTTAGTGAAATTAGAATGCAAGGCAGGATCGGTGATTATAACGGTGCAGAATACAAATCCATAACTGCTTTTGCAGATGGTGGGACTGGGGTTACGACCATCACTTCTCGTTCGCATAGAAGAACGGCCGGAGATTCAATAACTATAGCGGAGACAACGAATTATGACGGGACTTTTACCATTTCAAGCATTGTTGATGACAATACTTTTACCATTTCTACAGCGTTTGTAGCAAATGATGCGACAGGGAACATGCAAATTGATAACGTATTTCCTAATGACATCAACCTTGGCTCCACTTATGACACTACGGGTACTGGCCCTGCCGCAAACCGAACCGGGGAAAGCGAGGTATTGGGTGGAATACAAAATTCAGACAGGGATAGAAATGATGGAGATGCAGGCTTTGTAGTTTCCTTAAGTGAAGGCGCAGATGGGTCCACTCGCTTAGCGTTGGGAATGCCTCAAAACGATGGTGCTGGTGAGTCGGGCGATCAACAAGACGAAGGTGCGGTGTTGCTCTTCACCTTTGATGATGCTACCAATAAGGATTTTAGCAGCGGACAACTGGCTGCGGTAATAGGAGAGGATTTTAACAACAACTACTCTGGGGCCAACCCTCGTAGCGGTAAGGATTTAGATATCTCTTTGGATGGGGATGATTATTTTGGTTATTCTGTCGGTTTGGATTATGACCCGGTACTAAACCGTCATCGGCTTGCCGTACTCGCACCAAGAGACGATGGTGTCGCTGGAAGTAATACAAATCACGGGAGGGTTTATCTTTTTACGTTTACCGATGATTCGTTCAGTGGCGCTGCTCATACCGCGAGCGTTTGTGCGGACTGTGCAGCCCAGATCGGCGGCAAACATTTAACCAAGCTCCTAGTTGACTCTGCTGGGGCCGATCCGAATTTCAATAAAGTTGCGCTAGACGGAAACTATTTAGCGATATCATCTCTTAATGCGGATGGAAACGGTGGAGATGATACCGGTGACGTGTATATCTATTCCTTTTCCCACCTTTCGGGTGATGAATTTGCCAATGGGACACTAGAAGGATCTGTAGGTTACAACTTTACAGGTGGTACTACTGAAGGAACTCGGGATATTGCGGTAGTACCTGAATCCGGCGAAGAATTACGGGCAAATGATTTTTTTGGTTCCGGTATCGCCCTGTATAACAACCGGTTAGTAGCGGGAGCGTATGAAGCCGATGGCTCGGGCGATAGCCATGGCGGTGCAGGCGATATACATATTTTCGACATTTCCCATTACGAAGTCGCGGATGGATCGGATTTTGACAACAGCACCACCACCAGCCAAATCAACAACGCCACCTCTTCAGACGACATTACCATCTGGCCGAGCTCAATCGAAAACATCTTGTCGGGCGGCTCGAATGTGACCCTGCAGGCCAATAATGATATTACAGTGAACGCAGCGATCACCGCGGCCAATGGCAGTGGTGACGGCGGCGACCTGACGATGCAGGCCGGGCGAACCATCGATATCAACGCGAATATTACCACCGACAACGGCGACCTGACGTTGACAGCCAATGAAACGCTTGCCAACGGGGTGGTGGACGCGCAGCGCGATAGCGGAAATGCCGAGATCAACCTGACCGGGGCTACGATTAACACCGGTACGGGAACCTTCACCGCAACCATCAGCGCAGGCGCCGACAAGACAAACTCGGGAACCGCTGACATTACCTTAAACACCGTGACAGCAGGCGCTTTGGTCATGACCAACAACGGCACCACGGCAGGAAGCGATATTTTAGATAGCGGTGTCTTGACAGTTTCGGGTACCTCATCGTTTACAACCGCTGCCAGTGGCGGGGTCATCACCCTTGACTCGGCAAACGCACTCACAGGTGCTGTGTCTCTGAACACTTCAGGATCCTCCGGCCATGCAACACTGGATAATGGAACAACCGCACTGAATATCGGTACATCGACCATAGAAGGTAATTTAACGCTGACCGCAGGCGATGACATAACGGACTCTGGAGTGCTTACCGTGGGAGGGACGTCTTCTTTTACAGCTGACGTCAACGACAAGCTCATCACACTCGATCAAAACCATGCACTCACCGGAGCAATTTCAATTACGACGACGGACAACGAGTCCACCGTTAACAATGATGCGGACGTCACGATCTCTGGCATGAACTCAGGTCTAGAGTTGAAACTTGGAACCTTGACGATCAAAGGGGACTTATCAATAACGACCGCCAGCACAGTAGGGATCTCAGACGAAGGCGTGTTGACAATCCATGGCACCTCTGATTTTGTAACGAGTACCGATGACGCAACGATCAATCTGGGTTCGACGAACTTTTTTAACGGAGAGATTGATTTGTCTACGCAAGGGACATCCGGACATGTAACTCTAGTCCAGGGTGATAGCACCATGTTGAAATTTGCTGCCTCAGAGGTGGGTGGAAACCTGAATGCCACGACAGGCTCAGGTTCTGCCGTGCAACAAACTGGAATTCTTACCGTCGATGGAACAACATTCATATCAACCAAAGATGCTGGTAGCGACGGCACCCACGACAGCAATGTAAAAATAAATTCTTATGAAAATGTTCTTACCGGCGCAGTCAGCCTGGAGGGTTGGAATGTTAGATTAATAAATTCAAAAGCGGTCGAAGTGGGTACGCTTAAATCAAGAGCATTGATACTTACAGCAAGGGGTGCGATTACACAGAGCTTAGCGAGTGTCATAACATCGGAGGGGAGTTCGACTATTACAGCCCAGAGCAGTGACACCAACACCG
>JABJKL010000056.1 GCA_018660405.1 Pseudomonadota bacterium
AGAACTAAACCCATTCGAATCTAACAGCGTGGTCGCGTTTAGAAAAGTATCGGTCTGCACGATATAGCCACCTGCAATCCAGCGCAAAGGCTGGTCATCAGGTGAAGTCAGGCGCAGTTCTTGACTGATCGCTTCGGAAAACCGCCACTGGGTGTTGACCTGAGTACGATCGGCAGTTCGAATCGGTTGTTCCCCGGTAGCAATTTCATCAATTTTATCCCAGGATGTAGTCGACGTTAAGGTGCCAATATCGAGATCCCAATTCAGCTGAAGCGAAATATTATAAACACTACGCTCATCGATACCGTCCAGATTACCCTGAGTACCGACTGTTTCGGGTTCAATATCGAAATTGCCGACGTTAGCCGCTTGACCCGGAACGAACAGCGCTGATGCGGTAGGACCGCCGCGGACTGCGGTAGCACCGAAAGGATGAAAAGCCGGAAAAGCCCCAACAGCTACTCCGAGCGAAGGGCCACCGGGGGCGACTTCGTGAAAAATTGGCGCTGTATCGATAAATTGCAGAGCGCGGGTAGTATCATCGTCAAAGCTTAAACGTAAATCGGCTTCAAATGTATCCGATGCCTCCCAAATTAAACGGGCACGGCCGGAGAAGTTTTCAGCCGCATCAGCATTATTTCCGGTCACCCTGTTCGGTCGAACACCGTCAGAATCACGGTACGACAAGGCAACACGACCGTACAACGAATCTTCGACGAGCGGGCCGCTGATTCCGGCCTGAACTTTCCCGGCACTACCATTACCCACACCAGCACGAACAAAACCCTCTACTTCATCGCCTGGCCGCTTGGTGGTAATGTTGATCGCACCGCCGAGTGAATTACGTCCATAGAGCGCTCCCTGCGGACCTTTAAGTACCTCGATCTGCTGCACGTCGAACAGTTCCTGCGACATCGAAACCGGCGAGGTCGACAACACGCCATCAACCACGATGGCGACCGACGGGTCGGTATTACGGAACTGGGTAACACCGCGAATGTTCACAAAAGTGAACGCTGACGCTTGTGTCTCGACCAGAAAAAAGTTCGGGATTAGATTAGCATAGTCGCGCATACTGGATATGCCGATGCTATCTATCATACCTGCTGTAAAAGCCTGTACCGAAGCAGGAGTATCCTGCAGACTCTCGTCACGTTTACGGGCCGTTACGATAATTTCTTCCAGAAGCTGAGCCTGAAGCGGTGGAAATCCAATTGCCACAATTAGACTGGCGCTAAAAAGAAACCGACTGTATTTACTCATACACATTAACTATCCCTCCTTTATTAGGGTAATTGATTGTTTCTCCCTATCTATCTGTAAAATTGGACTTCTATGGACCTGGATTGCTATAAATCTTATATGTTTACTGAACCAAGTCTATACAAGGCATCGATAATCGACCGGAGACATCCTTCAAACCTTTCATAGTAATTTTTAGGGGATACAAACGGTTGCGGTCCCTTGGTCAGTCCATCCCGGACTAACGGCTGCAGGTGTTACACAAATTCACCCGCGAAATGCGGACAAACCACACTAGCCACATCATGAGCGCCTTGCTGAATACACTCCTTTCCTATGCAGGGTCAAAAACCGAGGCGGCCCAGGCGGGTTTACTTCACTTATGCCGGGCATAGATTAAGCGCAAGTTTCAGATCCTATATATCTATCCACTTACTCTTCTACCCAAAGCCGGTGAGCAATCTCATTTGCCTGCCCCAAAGTAGCTTCCAGAAAACAATCTTTTCTCGCGGCGTCAACGAGTCGTTTAACATCGTCCAATGATGCTTCACTGTCTATATCAATATCCAGATCAAAACCAATGGGCTCGCCAACATAGGGGTAATTCCCGACCTGTTCTGCGCGCCAGCGCAGACTCGCAAAAATTTCCACACTCGCGACCGGAATCCTGAGCCGTTTGGCAAACGCTCTGATCTGGGTCATTAGACAAGCCACCAAGGCCCGGTGAATAAAGCCAGCGGGCGGTGCAGAGTTATCACCTCCGTGTATCTTGCCCTCATCGGTTGCGAGTGAGAATTTTTCCTTTTGTTGTAACGAACTCTACGTCAATATCGCAACGGAGCTCGCCGCTGGAACAGGCAGTTCCCTCAAAGACAATGTCGAAAGTCTTTACATCTGTTGTGCCCGGCAAATTTTACCCTTCTTGATTCACCTCACCAAACCCTGATGAACCCGCATCATTCTTGCCAAGCCGAATACGCCGACTTGCCGATCAAAAAGTCCGGATTCGCGCCTTGTCGAGGACGAAATTTTTGCGCGCGGCCCGCCCAAACCTCGGCGACGTACAGATTGCCTTCTTGATCCACACTCATTTGGTGCACGCCCCAGAGTTGTCCAGGGAATGTTCCGAACCCGCCCCAATGGTAGAGCATCTTTCCATTGAGATCATACTTGTAGATCTTGTAGTTTTCGTGACCATCGGACATCCAGAGATGCTGGTCGGCCGTAATGAGAATGTCGTATGTCGCACCGACATCGCCCAGATACCATTGGTTAAGAAACTGGCCATTCTCGTCGAAGATCTGAATTCGGCGATTGGTGCGATCCACCACATACACGCGTCGTTGGTCATCGATGGCGATGCCATGCACAGTATTAAAGTAATTTGGGCGCTTTTCGTTTGGGGGAGTACCTTTTTCACCCCATTCCATCAGGTAATTGCCATCCTTATCAAACTTCACAACTCGTGTGCCGGTATATCCGTCTGACACGAAGAACGTGCCGTCGGGTAGCCAGGCGATGTCCGTTTGCCGGGAAAAGTGCGTACTATCAGCACCCCTCTCTCCCGGAGTACCGATTGTCTGTAATAATTCCTTACCATCGTTGCTGAAAACAAAGATTGCGCTTGCTCCGTCGTCGACTATCCAAACCCGTTTTTCCGGATCATAAGGACTGATCCGTACTTTATGCGGCCGCACGAGTGTTTGGTCCCACTGCGTCCATTCCTCAATGATCTCCCCTTCCCCATTTACCACGTACACAAGGTGTTCCCAGCGATAATCCTCGCCCAGGACTCCGTCGAAGGGAACATCTGGCTCGCCTGGACTACCCAGGGGATCGACCGAAGCGTTCCTTTGAAACAGGCCTTTCACAGGAGCACTGAGGCGAACCGCGCCATGTGTACCCTCCACCTCAATGACCTCACTCGGCTCTTCGATCTGCTGCATAACGGGAGATAACGGGTTCAATGCTCTTAACTCGCCGCGCTGAAGAATGAAGATTCGGTCTGGGTTCTGGGCGAAAATCCCCTGCGTCGATCCCCACGTCCAACCTTCATGCCCAGGCCAGGTGGACATGGGTTTCGGCCAGCCGGGGACAACTTCATAAGCGCCACTTACCTGCTGGTCACTCACATTAACCGACGACTCTTGCGCGTGGGCTACTATCGCCGCACCCGTGACCAACATCAATAAAGCTGCTTTTATCATGCTCATAATAATTTGCTTGTACATAATCAAACCTCTCAATCTATTACATAATTAACGGGCCACTGATAGCCGCTTTTTTCGACCTCTTCAATGTAGCTGCGGATGATTTCTGATCCAGGCATATTGCGCTCATTAGCATCCTGGGCCATCTCATTTGGAAAATCCGTCAATGAATTCCCCCAATCTACCCGAACATTTTCCGGCAACTCACGGATGATCGCGCCCGTATTTCTTAAGTTTTCCAAGCCACCCAGCTGACCGGCTTCCAATGCCTGGGCGGAGACTTTTTCAAAATCCTGTGAGACTTCCAGAATGATTCTTTGCACCTCTTCTGGCAATCTTTGCAACGATTCAGTATTCATCGTCATGATAACTGCACCACCCATCGCGCCAAAGCCAATCAAAGTATAGTGCGGTGCGGGCTCATGGAATTTATAACTGTAATAAGCGGAAGGAAACATAAGCCAGCCATCATATACACCCGTTTGCATTGCCAAATAGCCGTCCGGCAAGGCGGACTGCACGGGAACCACACCGGCGTATTCAAGCCACGGCAGGTTCGGTCCGGCACCGCCGATCTTGACGCCCCTCAGGTCATCGATACTGTCCCAGGGGTCGGTGGTACCTAAATGGTAATTATCCCAGCCATTTATTGCCAGAAGTTGCTGATCATAGAGATCTGTTAACTGGTCAGTCAACCAGGGATGTTTTTCATAAACAATTCGTGCAATCTTCATTGCCTGTACCGAATCCTGTGGTCCGAACGGCACATAGTAGGAGAAATTATGTAGAAAAAGTTTTGCCGGTTCGAAGCACACGCAATAAGCACCAATATCGAGAATACCGTTTTGCACCGCTTCAAGCACCTCCGCTACCTGGGCGATAGAACCGCCATAACCTTCGACAAAATTAATTGTATAATCGGTTTCCGCTTCTACACGGCGCGTCACTTCTGGCACGAAATAATCACGCATCTGAGTGGCATACACTGAAGGCCCCGCCGGATGACCAGCGCCAATTCGTAATGTTAATGAATTTGACTCCGAACAACCATTCAGGGCAATTGTCCCCATCAAGGCTGCTATCAGGGCCACTGGTTTTAACAGGCCGTTACGCGTCATTACTCACTCCTTATACCGTTAAAAATATTATGCAGCTTCCATTCCAATCGCTGTCCCTTTTATTTAGCGCAGGCATTGTTACATCGGTATAGTTTGAATGCAAAGGCAGTATTATGAATGCATCACAGGCTCGCTGCTATAATCAAGCCTAAAAACCGGTCAGCATGGAAAGCAACTTAATTAATCGCCTTGCGACCCAGAATTAACAGGACTATCCATATGAGTAAAAACAAGCGAAGTTTCCCCTACCTCAACCCGCGTTTTAAGGTGAAACACTACGATTGGGACGTTTTTGTCGGCCCCGCAGCGGGTGATTCCGCGGTGGATTTTACGGCTATTGATTTTGAGGGCAACCAATACAAGCTTTCTGATTTTCGAGGCAAATGGGTAGTGCTGGAAACAGGGTCTTCGACCTGTTCGCAATACACGAAAAATATTGACCTGATGAGGGACATCAGGGGTGAATTTCCGGATGTAGAATTTCTACTTATCTATGTACGTGAGGCCCACCCCGGCGAACGCTTACCACAACACAAGCGTTTTGAGGACAAGCTAAATGCGGCAAAAATATTGCCGGTAAAATATAACGAAAATCGCAAAATATTGATCGACACTCTCGAGGGTGATATGCACCGCGCCTACGGTGCCATGCCGAACGTAGTCTATGTCATCAACCCTGAAGGGTTTGTGCATTATCGCTGTGACTGGACACATATTGATGGGCTGAGAAAAGCGTTAAACGAACGTGGCCACTTTCACACGATCGAACACGCCAAGCTAAAAGAGATTAGTGCCAGCCGCAGTATCTGGATGGCTTTAAGTACAATGTGGACCGGAGGCATTCTGGCACTTTGGGACTTTATTGTCGCAACGCCCGGCTTGTACCGCCACCACAAATTGATTGATGCGTATTACGACAAGCACGGTAAATTTAAACAGCAATCAAACGATTAAATCAAAGTAGTGCAAGTCATACCCGGTCTTAATTTACTATACCTAATCCCCTAACGGCTAATTTTTCTAATACCCTAATTTTTCTAATACATAGGCATCACCGGTTGCTCACATATTGTATACTGTGGTCACCGGTCTCGCGTACGACAAACAGACGCGGGGACTACGCAGTAATATCACGATTTTTTTAATACACCATACCGATTAATAACGCGTCCAACCGGCGCGTAATGACACTGTGCGCTTTCGCTCACAGACTTCACGATAATTTGAGGACTTACAAATTGACTAACAAATTAATTGCCGTTGCTGATTCGGTGTTTGCCAATCTGCAACCCACTGAAAAAGTTTTGTCCAGTCTGAACGCAACAGTTCAACTTGCCGAACAAGCAACTCCGGAAGCGATATTGGATGTCGCCCGCGAAGCCGATGGCCTGATGGTCACCTATGCCAACATCAGCAAGGAAATCATTGAGGGTATGGAGCGCTGCAAAGTCATTGGCCGGTTCGGCATCGGCGTCGACAATATCGATCTGGACGCGGCGACGAAAGCAGGCATACAAGTCTGCTACGTTCCCGATTACTGTTTAGATGAAGTTTCGGATCATGCGATGACCTTGCTTGTCAGCCTTGCTCGCAAAATTGTTTACAGCAATACGCTGGTTCAAGCGGGTCGCTGGGAAGCGAAAGCCATTGCACCGGTATATCGATTACGTGGTCGCACTCTGGGGCTGGTCGGTTTGGGGCAGATACCCCAGTCGATGGTGCCCAAAGCACAAGCCTTCGGTTTGAATGTGATTGCCTCGGATCCTTTCGTACCAACAGATGTTGCTGAAAAACTCGGCGTGCAACTGGTTGACTTCAATACATTACTTGAGCGTTCGGATTATGTTTCGGTTCACGCGCCATTGACCGACGAAACCCACAATTTGTTTAACAAAGACGCGTTTGGGCGCATGAAGTCGGAAGCGTTGTTAATCAACACCGCCCGTGGCCCGCTGGTGGATGATCAAGCACTGGCAGAAGCGTTGGATGATGGACAAATCGGTGGTGCGGCGCTCGACGTGGTACCGGTTGAACCGATACCGTCCGATTCCCCCTTGTTGAACCGCGACGATGTCATAATAACGCCGCACACAGCATTTTATTCTGTCGACGCACTGGTTGATCTGCAAACCAAGGCAGCACAAGATGTCGTGCATGTATTGAACGGAGAAACACCCAAGTACCCGGTAAACAAACTGGACGCGTAACATAAGGAGCAATACTAATGAAAGCAATGGTCTTGCAAACGCCAGAAAAGCTGGTGCAAGAAGATATTGAGGAGCCCAGTCTCGAGGCGGGTTCAACGATTGTAAAAATCACCCACTCCGGTGTCTGCGGTACAGATCTTAAGATCTATCAAGGGGGCATACCCGTTGACTATCCACGCATCATGGGGCATGAGATGATTGGCGATATAGCCGAAGTTGATGGTGCCCAGGGAGTTGAAGTCGGCTCCAGAGTAATCATTGACCCGGTTATCTATTGTGGCCAATGTTACCAGTGTCGTCGTGGGCAAACACAATTGTGTCCGACGGGAGCAATCTTTGGGCGAGACCGTGATGGCGGTTTTACTGAATACATGCAGGTACCTTCTGATGCTATTTTCTCCTTACCTGACAACATCAGTGGCAGTACCGCACCCCTTATTCAGGTGATGACTACCTGCTTACATGCGCAGCGCCTGTCGGATATCTTCCCAGGGGATTCGGTTGTGGTCCTGGGGCTTGGTGTTGGAGGCTTGTTACACGTACAACTTGCGAAGGCCCGCGGTGCTTACCCTGTAATCGGCATTACCCGTAGTCCTGAGCGACGGGCGATGGCCGAGCAATTGGGTGCTGATTTTACCTTCGCACCCGATGACGACGTTAACAAACAGGTGCTCGAATTGACTAACGGTGTCGGCGCAGATCTGGTTATCGAGTCAGTCGGTGCAGTCGCCGTGTTGGAAGAGGCTATTAAGCTGGCGCGTATCGGCGGAAAGTTATTATTGTTCGGCATCTATACCAGCACGGAGCTTCAATTATCCCTCTACCAATTATATTTCAAAGAGCTTGCCGTTATTAACGCAAGAGCGGCCAAACGAGAGGATTACCCCGCTTGTATCGAACTCGTGAGCCGGGGCGATGTTCAGCTGGAGCCTATGGTCAGCCACGTCTTACCGTTTAATGAACTGGAAAGGGCGATCACCATGCTGGGTGAGAGAGACAATAAACGCATGAAGGTTATTCTGGATCATACTTAAACCTCGGTGCCTCTCGATGAACCTCCTGTAAACAGGTCTAGACGGCTACGCGTGGTTAATTTGAAGGTAATTCAAAATCTCTTCCACAACCTGGGCCGGAGCTTTGCTTGATGTGTCCACTGTAAAATCTGCGTATTGTTCGTACAAAACAGTTCTTTCTTTCGCCAAATCACCAATCTGCTGGCCGACCGAAGCAGCGATCCCTCTCGACCTGTAGTTACCAATGCGGCTTTGCAACTCATCGAGTGAGCACGATAGATAAATCACCTGGCCCACTTGTGCGAGCTTTACCATTGCCTTTTCGCTATATATTGCACTACCCCCTGTGGCCACAGCTTTGGATGAATAATCATTTTCTAGCAAGACCTGCTCTTCAATTTTTCTGAGCTCTATATAGCCAGCGTCATCAATAATATCTTGCAGGGATTTATGCTCGCGTAATTGAATCAAAATATCGGTATCAACAAAATCCAGTCCCAGCTCTTTTGCCAATAACACGCCTACCGTACTTTTACCGGTTCCCGGCATGCCGATTAAAATCACTGATTTCAGACCTTGTTTTATCATTCTGAGGATGCCTCCGCATCAGCAACAGGGTACCCGGTTATTTAGCTCTTCTCGGGCTGACTAAACCCTCTGCCACAATTCAAGAGTATATAATTTCTCTCTAACAATTATCGAAATTATCGAATATAATTGTTTTTTATCGCTTTTCGACGATATTTTTGATTTGATGATAGATTAGAGTGGCAAAATCTAATCTGGATATGGTCAATAAAAAACGATTTTTGGAATTCCGAAGGTAGCCCACAGGTAACCCAATGAAACACCTTATTATCCAGCAAGGCTTGGATCTTATGCTCTACGGCATGGGAACCGTGTTTGTGTTCCTATGCTGCCTGATTGCGGTTACCGTTGTAATGTCGCGCGTTGCACAACACTGGCCTGATGACGTTCCTGAAAGCGCTCCATCTATAGCGCTAGATAGTAATACTGCTGCTGTAATCAAACGCGCTGTTATACAACATCGCGAAAGGCTTAAACTTTCACCATGACCAATAAATTAAAAATAACCGAGTTGGTTCTGCGTGATGGCCACCAATCATTATTTGCGACCCGCATGCGCATTGACGACATGCTCCCCATCGCCGAAAAACTCGATGCCATTGGCTTCTGGTCAATAGAAACCTGGGGCGGTGCGACTTTTGATTCATGCATTCGGTACCTGGGCGAAGATCCATGGGATCGAATCCGCCAGTTAAAACAAGCCATGCCCAATACTCCGCAACAAATGTTGTTGCGCAGCCAAAACCTGCTCGGCTATCGCCATTATGCAGATGATGTGGTTGATAAATTTGTTGAACGTTCAGCAATCAATGGTGTAGACGTATTTCGCGTGTTTGACGCAATGAATGATGTACGCAATATGCGGCAATCGTTGCAGGCCGTCATCAACAATGGCAAACATGCCCAAGCAGCAATTTCTTACACGCTTAGCCCGGTGCACAATATTGATGGCTGGGTAGATTTGGGCCGTAAACTGGAGGATCTCGGCGCGCATTCCTTATGTATTAAGGACATGGCTGGATTGTTAAAGCCGTACACTGGCTACGAACTGGTGAAGCAATTAAAGTCTGCCATCGATATTCCGATTCAATTGCACGCCCATGCAACCACCGGGCTCTCTACGGCCACGATCGTAAAATGCGTTGAAGCCGGCATTGATATGGTCGACACCTCGATCTCTTCCATGGCAATGACTTATGGTCATTCGCCCACCGAGTCGATTGTAGCAATTATGCAAGAAACCGAGCGCGACACGGGGCTAGCAATTGAGCCATTGGAAGACATTGCCGCTTACTTTCGCGAAGTTCGCAAAAAATACAGTCAATTCGAAGGTTCCCTTAAAGGCGTTGATTCGCGCATTTTGCTCGCCCAGGTACCTGGCGGCATGCTCACCAACATGGAAAGCCAACTGACCGAACAACGCGCCGCTGGCAAATTCGATGAAGTGCTCGCCGAAATACCCCGCGTTCGCGAAGATCTGGGTTTTATTCCACTGGTAACGCCCACCTCGCAAATTGTTGGCACCCAGTCCGTGCTCAATGTGTTGACTGGCGAGCGATATAAAAATATGTCCAAGGAAACTGCTGGCGTATTGAAAGGCGAATACGGTGCTACCCCCGCCCCGGTCAACAAGGAATTACAACAGCGAGTGCTGGATGGCAACGAGATAATCACCTGCCGGCCCGCTGATTTAATTGAGCCGGAAATGGATAGGCTCAGTGATGAGTTGAAAGAGGTAGCAGCATACAAATCAATCAAACTAGCCAAGAGTGAAGGGGAAATCGATGATGTGCTCATCTATGCGCTATTTCCACAAATTGGATTGCGCTATCTCGAAAATCGGGGAAACCCCGATGCCTTTGAACCAGCCCCCTCACTTGAAGCGGCAGGCGTTGTCACCGACGAAGCAGGCGACGAGGTTTACACTGTCGAGCTCGACGATAAAAGTTACATCGTTAAAGTTACCAATGGCGGCGTTATTGCTGCGATTGTGCCGACTTCATCAGCGGCACCAGCCTCTGCCCCAACATCTAAAGCAGCCGGTGTTGACGAAATCGTGCCAGCACCGCTGGCTGGCAACGTATTTCGCATCGAGGTCACCGTGGGCCAACAGATCAGTGAAGGCGACACGATCATAATCCTCGAAGCGATGAAAATGGAGACTTCAATAAGTGCTCCTCGCAGCGGCACTGTTGCCACGATCGAGGTGCTGGAAGGAAGCTCGGTCGCCGTTGGCGACAACCTGCTGACAATTGTATAGAAGAGGGTCCATCTAATGAATGCACTGATCGGTCTATGGCAAGATACGGGGCTTGCGCAGATGCAAATCGACCAGCTGGCGATGATGCTGATCGGCTGCGCTTTGTTATACCTCGCAATCGTTAAACAGTTCGAACCTTTACTATTAGTCCCAATCGGCTTTGGCACCTTACTGGTTAATATTCCGGGGGCAGGTTTCGATTTAGCACCTGTTTATGATGCCTCGGGCATTATGACCAGCCCTGGTGGCCTGCTCTACTATATCTACCATATCGGTATCGAAACCGGTATGTTTCCCTTGCTCATATTTATGGGTGTGGGTGCCATGACCGACTTCGGTCCACTACTGGCAAACCCCCGCACGCTACTACTGGGCGCTGCCGCTCAATTCGGAATATTTGCCACAGTCATTGGCGCGGTTAGCTTAACCGCCCTCGGCATATTTGACTTCAGCATTCAGGACGCGGCATCGATTGGCATTATTGGTGGTGCCGATGGCCCGACTGCGATTTTCGTCGCCAGCAAACTCTCGCCAGACCTTCTCGGTCCGGTTGCGGTCGCCGCCTACTCATACATGGCACTGGTACCGATCATTCAACCACCGATCATGCGCGCGCTCACCACCCAAAAAGAGCGCGAGATTAAAATGGAACAGCTGCGCCCCGTCGGCAAACGTGAACGCATTTTATTCCCGTTGGTTTTATTAATATTGGTGGCGATGTTTATACCCACCGCCGCGCCGCTGCT
>JABJKL010000010.1 GCA_018660405.1 Pseudomonadota bacterium
GTGAAAAACTGGGCATGTCACGCGTCTTTAAAGAAGACGGGTCATCTACACCGGTTACCATTGTTCAGGTTGATCCTAATCGGATCACCCAGATAAAGAACGGTAACGGTACCGATGGCTATACCGCTATTCAGGTAACAACGGGTAGCCGTCGTGCCAGCCGTGTCACTAAATCAATGGCGGGGCACTACGCGAAAGCGCAAAGTGCGCCGGGTGTTGGTTTGTGGGAATTTCGTCTAGCCGAAGAGGGTCAGGCAGAGGGGCTGAAAGTTGGGGGTACCTTAGGTGTTTCGTTGTTTGAAACAGGACAGAAAGTTGACGTGCAAGGTACAACTATTGGTAAGGGTTTTGCTGGCGCGATGAAGCGTTGGGGATTTAAGGGTCTGCGGGCGACTCATGGCGTATCTATTTCTCACCGTTCGCTTGGTTCTACTGGCCAATGTCAGGACCCCGGCCGTGTTTTTAAGAACAAAAAAATGGCGGGTCATATGGGCGCTGCGGCACGAACCCAGCAGGGTTTGGAAGTGGTACGTGTCGACGCAGAGCGAAACTTGATCCTGGTTAAAGGGTCTGTCCCGGGGGCCAAAGGTACGCGTGTGGTTATTAAACCATCGGTTAAAGGCGGTAGTCCAATTTATGGCGAAACGGTGTTGACAATTGCTGAAGCGGCGGTTGCGGCCGACGCTGAAACTAAAGCCGCAGTGGCGGATACAGCTTCGGTTGAAGAGACACAAGTTGATGAAACACTAGTGACAGAAACTAAAACTGAGATAGTCGATACGGTCGATGTTGACGCAGTTCCTACAGAGGCTGAAGCGGCAGCCGAAACTGAAGCAGAATCAAAAGCCGAAACCGAAACCGAAACCGAAACCGAAACAAATGTTGCCGATGATACGGGTGAAACCGGTAAAGATGAGGGTGAAACGTAATGGATCTGGCTATTGTAAAAAGCGGCAAGAAGAGTGGTTCGGTGTCAGTTTCTGAGGCTGTGTTTGGTGCAGATTACAATGAAGCACTGATTCATCAAGTCGTCACGGCTTATCAGGCAGGTGCTCGACAAGGTACGCGTGCCCAGAAAAATCGCTCTGCGGTATCTGGAGGTGGCGCGAAGCCGTTCCGCCAAAAAGGTACAGGCCGTGCTCGTGCTGGCACCACTCGTGGCCCGATTTGGCGTGGAGGTGGTCGAACATTTCCATCGTCTACCCAAGATTTTTCGCACAAAGTTAACCGAAAATCTTATCGGGCGGCAATGCGGTCGATACTTTCCGAGCTGGTTCGGCAAGAGCGTTTTGAAGTGGTTAAGGAGTTGAAAATTTCTAAACCCAAGACTAAAGCTTTTTTGAAAGCCTATAGTGCCGGGCGAAATGAAGCTGTTTTGATTATTGCAGACCAGTTTGATGAAAATTTGATCCTTTCGACGCGCAATCTTATTAATGTGTTTGTCGTAGAGAGTGATGAGGTTAATCCTTTTAGTTTGGTGGGTTTTGATCGAGTACTGATTACCGAGAACGCGGTGAAGCAGCTTGAGGAGCGTTTCCAATGAGCACCATAGCGCAACTTACTAGTGATCAGCAGAGGCTTTATCAGATTCTGCAAAAACCGATTATCTCTGAAAAGAGCACGATCGTTGCCGAGAAAAACAATCAGGTAGTTTTTAACGTTTTGCGTGATGCGAGCAAAAAAGAAGTGAAGGCCGCTATAGAGCTTGCTTTCGATGTCGAAGTTGATGCGGTTCGCATACTAAATGTTAAGGGCAAACAAAAGACTTTCAGCCGCATAAGTGGCAAAAGAAGTGATTGGAAAAAGGCCTATATCAGTCTGAAAGAAGGCAGTGATATAGATTTTACTGCGTTCCAGTCGTAACCGGGTCAAAATAGAAGATTCAATTTAGTGGATTCTAAAGAGTAGATTAAGAGTAGAACAATGGCGCTAATTAAATTAAAACCAACGTCACCGGGCCGTCGCGGCACGGTACGGGTGCAATCGCCTGAACTGCATAAAGGCGAGCCTTATAAACCATTGCTACAGTCCAAGCGGGCTATCAATGGTCGCAATAACGCGGGACGAATTACCGTACGCCATCGTGGTGGCGGTCACAAACGCAAGTATCGCATCGTTGATTTTCGCCGCATTAAAGACGGTATTCCAGCGCAAATCGAGCGTCTCGAATATGATCCCAATCGTAGTGCGCATCTGGCATTGTTGTTATATGCCGATGGTGAACGCCGTTATATTCTTGCACCTAAGGGGGCAAGCAACGGTCAAGATATTCAGTCAGGACCCGAAGCGCCTATTGCTTCGGGTAACGCTTTGCCATTGCGGAATATTCCGGTCGGTACGGTTGTTCATAATGTCGAAATGAAACCTGGTAAAGGTGGTCAGTTGGCACGTGCTGCCGGATCAAGTATTCAATTTGTTGGTAAGGAAGGTAAATATGCTCAATTACGCCTGCGCTCTGGTGAGATGCGTCGCGTGTTGTTGGAATGTCGAGCCACCATTGGTGAAGTCGGAAATTCTGAGCATTCGTTGCGCAAATTGGGTAAAGCCGGTGCCAAACGATGGCGAGGAATTCGTCCGACTGTTCGTGGTGTGGCGATGAATCCGGTAGATCATCCGCATGGTGGTGGTGAAGGTCGCACCTCAGGTGGTCGTCATCCCGTTAGCCCTTCGGGTGTTCCGACGAAAGGTTATCGCACGCGTAATAATACGCGCAGCGATTCAATGATTATCCGTAGGCGCAAGCGTTAAACGCGCTCGTTAAACAGAGGTTATTACTATGCCGCGCTCGATTAAAAAAGGTCCGTTTGTTGACCACCATCTTTGGAACAAAGTTGAAGTTGCCAAAGCTGAGAACAGCCGTAAGCCAATTAAAACCTGGTCACGAAGAAGTATGGTGATGCCTGAATTTGTGGGTTTGACTATTGCCGTGCACAACGGTCGACAGCACATACCCATTCTTATTTCTGAAAACATGGTGGGTCACAAATTGGGTGAGTTTTCCCCTACACGCACATATAGAGGCCACCTGGCTGACAGGAAAGGTAAATAGGTGACGTATGTTGGTTAAAGCTAAAACACGCAATGTTCGTATCTCACCGCAAAAAGCACGGCTGGCCGTGGATCAGATTCGTGGTTTAAACGTTGATCGTGCGATCGAAGTGCTCGCATTTGGTGAAACCAAGGGAGCTAAATTAGTTCTTAAAACGCTGGAATCAGCGATCGCCAATGCTGAACATAACGATGGTGCAGATATTGACGAGCTAAAAGTAGCCGCTTGCTACGTAGATGAAGGTCCGACCATGAAACGGTTTCGTGCTCGAGCCAAAGGCCGCGGCAACCGAATACTAAAACGTTCCAGCCACATTACTGTCGTAGTGGGTGATGGGGTTATTGACGGGGAAGGAGAATAGTATGGGTCAGAAAGTACAACCAAATGGCATGCGCCTTGGGATTATTAGGGATTGGGATGCCAAATGGTTTGCCACCGGTAAAAATTATTCCAAAACGTTATTACAGGATCTTGAGATTCGCCGTTTACTGGAAACCAGGCTAAAAAATGCAGCTGTCAGTCGTATCTCAATAGAACGACCTTCAGAAAACGTGAATATTACGGTGCATACCGCACGCCCGGGTATCGTTATTGGTAAGAAAGGTGAAGATATTGACCGAATGCGTCGAGCGGTATCCAATATTACTGGCGCTCCTGTTCAGATTGCGGTTGAAGAAATTCGTAAGCCAGAAATGGATGCACGACTGGTTGCAGAAAATATTTGTCAGCAGCTGGAAAAGCGTATTATGTTTCGTCGCGCCATGAAGCGCGCGGTCACTTCTGCAATGCGAGCGGGTGCCTTGGGTGTCAAAGTGATGGTGGCGGGTCGTCTTAACGGCGCTGAAATTGCGCGTTCGGAGTGGTATCGCGAAGGTCGAGTGCCACTGCATACTCTGCGCGCTGACATTGATTACGGCACGTTTGAAGCACACACCACCTATGGCGTGATTGGGGTAAAGGTTTGGGTTTTCAAGGGCGAAATTTTTGACAAGCCCGAAATTGAAGAAGCCGCTGTTGATACGCGTGCGGCTGGTTAAAGAGCTCTGGTTACAGAACTACAGTAATAGATTAGGCAAATAGTATGTTACAACCTAAAAGAACCAAATTTCGCAAAATGCATAAGGGCCGTAATACCGGTCTTTCGCTGCGGGGCAATAAGGTGAGCTTCGGTGAGTTCGGCCTTAAGGCAACTGGTCGTGGCCGCATAACAGCGCGCCAAATCGAGGCCGCTCGTCGGGCGATAACCCGTTACATTCGTCGGGGTGGGCGCGTATGGATTCGTGTATTTCCTGATAAGCCGATTTCGAAAAAGCCACTCGAGGTTCGAATGGGTAAAGGTAA
>JABJKL010000009.1 GCA_018660405.1 Pseudomonadota bacterium
ACCTTAAACTGTCCAACTAGTGCTGACGGGGTACAGCAACCGATGCAATCGCCAAGCGCCGGAAGTATTGTAAAATTCTTGAAGACCGATTGTTCGCTATCGCAGGCAAGCTGAAAAAACAAGGTTATCAGGTGGTATATGAGTTTCTCCGAACAAGTCCGCGTTACGATCAGGTTGCTCAATTAAGCATTGATTACAATGTTGATTTGGTGGTTCAACATGTTAATCCGGATGAATCTTTACAACGTGGTTTGTCAGCAAATGACAGTTGGCAGCTGGCGCGGATCTGCCCGCGACCATTATTGCTTGTCAAAGGCAGAGATTGGCACGAATTTCCAGTTCTGATTACTGTAGTAGACCCAATGTCTGGTTATCATAGTGATATGCGTTCTGATTCCGCAATTTTGAAATTGGCAATTCAAGCGAAGGCACAATTGCACGGCAAATTGCATATGGTGCATGCTTACTCTGAATCTTCCTGGCCCTTTACTAATTCCGCGTCGTTGAAAATTAAACACAAGAAGGCTCTCCTGAAAATGTTAGCCCCATACTGCATTGACTCGGAGTCGGTTCACCTCGTTGATAAAACGCCGCTTTATGCATTGTTGCAATATAAGGAGAATTTGAATAAGGAGAATTTGAAGCCGGACATCATCATTATGGATACAGTATCCAGATCGCGGTTTACCGAGGCAATACTAGGTAATCCAACGAAAAGAGTTCTCGACTATCTACAGACAGATTTACTGATTATCAAGCAAGGATATGTATTGGAAAAATCCAGGAATAGAATCAGTCGTGATACTTCTCCAAACTATTTGGGGGGAAAGCGCGTCTATGCAACCGCCGCACAAAAGTTCAATGTAGTAGAGAACTAGTGCGTTACAAACCCTTGCGTTGATTCCCGGTCACAGTTCCAGGGAATCATTTCCTGATCTGGCGCATAGACCCATTCCATCGTATCGGTAAGCGGTGTCGTGAGATATTCGGGATCCTCCAGCATCATTTCCAGAATGATTCGGGTACCGTCTTCATTAAGCCAGTACTTCTCTACCACGTGCTTCTGTGCACCTGATGGAATCCCATTTTGATAGGGTGAGCGATGGTCTGCAAAAGCGACTGTATCAACAACCAACACATCCCCTTCCCACTCACCCGTCGAGTGCCCTTGCGGAGTACGCTCGCCATCTTCCGGGTGCGCACGTCCATCCATATAGACGATCCTCTCGGTATCAAAAATCTCATTGCGCAAGATAATGCTGTCATCGACAAATTCGATCTCTTCCAAATAACCACCGGCTGAAACCAGGGTCGCAGGGGTTGGTCGTGTGCCGCAACTGGACATTGGATTCATCGTCGATAATGCGTCAAATTCATTTCGAGCGATGGCACCCTTTTCGCTCGTCACCAATCGATCAAAAAACTCAGTGAAATCGCCGATAGTCGAACGGTCTCCCAACCAGGTGCCTTCCAGTGTCGTAGCAGTCGCGACAACCGAACCAGCGCCTAACTCTACAGGATTGTTTTTCGGCAACCGCACCCCGCCTTTCTCAATGGAGACAAATACCCCGTAATCTCTGCCGTCAACCGCCGGGTGCGCACGCACAAAAAGTTCGTCACCCACAGCCACTGAATCACTCGTCCAGCCTCTGCGTGCGAGCCACGGAATAGAAGCCATTTGAATTGTCCAATCGGCGGGTTGCCCCCCCTGATCAGTCACTTGCATAACGAAATAAATGTGCGGGTTTCTCCAATTCACCTTGGTGACCACACCTTCGAGCATCACCTCTGAGTCTAAATCGAGGCCTGTATCACTATGATGCGCCAAAGCACCTAATGGAATAACGTCAATTAGCGCTAGAACTAATACTTTGAATAAAGTCTGTAGCATTGAATTAATCCACAACCTCGGCATCGTTGTTATACCAGTTAATCTCAACCATATGAGTTTGGTGAGCACCAGAATGACCATCGCCGACAGGGAGTTGGCCTTGAGCCGACCTTTCTTTTTAACGGGAGGAAGGGTTCACGGCGTGTCATTCTGGTGGTTGGCAAACACATCTAATGCGCTATCTTGAATCAAATACCACTTGACCAGAAAGCATAGTCATTACTGGCTGAACGTCACGAATTTCGTTGATGGGCACGCTCATAAAATCCCGATCAAGCACCACAAAATCGGCATATTTGCCGACTTCCAAGCTGCCAATATCATCTTCCATAAACAAGATGTAAGCGTTTGAACGTGTGTGTGCAATCAGCGCTTGCTCCCGGGTAATCACTTCGTTTCCTTCATACTTCACAATATCTGGAAAAACCTTGCCCGCGGTGTATTCCCAAATGGTGTGGAATGGGTTGTAGGTTGCAACAATTGTGCCATCCGACCCCAGACCCCAAAGTATTCCGCTGTCTTGAATCATTCTAACCGGTGGCGACGCTCTACCCTCAATCCGCGGTTTCACCGTGTGATTCGCCAGCGTAATGTTCCAACCGAGTTCTCTTGCACGGTCTACAGTCTCTTTTTCGATAAGATCTACGTGGCCTAATGTCCAACGCAGATCCCGGACTGGATAATCCTCACTGATCTCCTCACCAATGGACATCATCCGATTCGCAGTACTATCTCGCATAGTATGCTCGTTGATATACCAACCGTTCCTGGCAGCAGAACGGGCAATGACTGTCCAGTCATTATATAAATCGTCAGAAATCGGAACGTCCGTGGCCGTAGAATCATGCACCAAGCCATGAACATGCTCGCCGATACCGAACATGCCGAAGCGATCATCGCGCTGAAACGACTCCTCCCGGTCTAATAACTCAGCTGCGGCAATAGCTGTTCGCGGGGAATCTGCCCAATAACGCGCCGCGTAAAATACCCGCAAGGTAAGATCACCAGACTCGTACAGGGCGGTTACAGGATCATAAGACCCATCCAGATAGCCAACATCGTAGGCCGTTGTCACACCCATGCTGTTGAGGTAATCGTTAAACGCTGTTACCTCCTCCATACGTTCTTCCAATGTTTCGGCAAACGGAAAATGCTTCAATGCCTCGGCCATTACCGCGCGCCCACTTCGATTATCGACGTGAATAGCGGAACCTCCTTTGTAGTATTCAGGCAATTTGGGTGCGATTTCAGCCACCGCCAAACTGTTCATATAAAACGAGCTATAGGTTTTCTGAATAAACACCGGATTATTGGGTGCAGCGGTATCCAGCTCCTCGCCGGTAAAGCCGCCCGGCTTATCGGCAAACTGCTGTTCATTCCACGCGCCCAGAATAAAAATCCATTTGCCTGGACCCAGTTCTTCGGCTCGTGCGGTAATGCGTGACAACACTTCTTTACGTGACGTAACACCATGAATCCTTAACTCATAGGCCGCAAAATTTGTACCACGCAGGTAGTGAAGGTGGTTATCAATAAACCCGGGAATAACGGTGCGGCCCTCTAAATCAGTCTGCTCGGTGTCAGCGCCGGCCAAAGCACGGATTTGTGCGGTGTCCCCCACCGCTACAATCCGCTCTCCCTGGATCGCAATGGCGCTCGTGATCGAGAAATTCTCATCCACGGTTAATACTTTGCCATTGTAAAATATCTGATCGGGCATCTGATCCAGCGTTTGGGCAAAACCCATTGCAGGAACCAGTAAAAGAGCAACCCAAAAGCTGCGTAAATTTAAAAATTGTTTGTTCATCAAGTGCACCTCTTTATATTACTCTGGGTCCAGGAAGCGAAGGGCTTGCGTGGGCTCTGCTGTTTGAAAATCGCCATTGCGCAACTCCCATCGTTGCAACGCAGATTTATCCGCTTCACAATTCTCGAAGGTGAGTCGGCGAATTTGAGAAATATCCACATTGTCTGCCGGAGGGCGTGCACCTACTGGCGCAAGACGGCCACCACCAGGAACTGTCGTAGCTCCCATGGTAAGACAAAGATTCGGGGCCATTTGCGAGACAATCTGCCCATCGTCACGAAAATCAAACTGCTGCGCTTCGCCGTCATTACACGCCTCAGCAGCAACAAATGATCCGGGGTTCGGATCATGCAACGTCACACAAACGTCCCAATAGACCAGATATAACTGACCATCTGCCAACCGTTTGGCATCAAAACCTTGATCTTCAGTCGGACCAAGCCCCATGTACAAAAAGCAGTTGTGGCCCTGAAACCCACCTAACGGCAGCGCATTTTGTCGATGCGCAAACAGGTCAACACACCAACTACGGGGTTCATCCAGTGCATCTACCAACTTGATCTCGACTCGATCCGGATCGTCGAGTGAAACTGATTCCTGGGCATACGAATTACAAACGGCAAATATGGACATCAAAACCAATAGTGTTTTCATTAGTCCACCTCAATTGAATCAATGTAGGCCACCACGTCGGCGATCGCCTGTTCATCGGTCAGCACCTTGGCAAAAGCAGCCATTTGAGAGCCGTAGGTGTCCCCCGGGTTACTACCTCTGACGCCATCTTTAAAGTATTGCAGCTGGCGACGCATATACCTGGCAGTTTGATCGGTTAGTTTAGGCGCGCCCAGCATTTCGTTACCTTGCCCATCGGCACCATGGCAAGCGACACACGTCCCCTGAAAAAGTTCTTTTCCACGAGTTGCATCTGCGGGTTGAGGGTGCTCCAAACTTGCGTATTTTGAACGCCAGATAAACGGCCGCGCAGTACCCGCAACTTCGCCACCGCTAGTCAATTCAGGTAGCGCACCGGGGGGCAAGCTTTCTATGTGTCTTGCCACGTTTCTAATGGTCGCGTTGTTTCTTGCCATGCCGGAAGCAATCGACATCTGTAAACCCGGCACATCATCCGGATGCATTCCTCTGAAACCGCCGTTAAAAGCACGCAACTGCCGTTCTACATACCAGGCTTCCATACCCGCGAGTGGCGGAGCATCCAACGCGGGCCCGCCCTGCCCTTGCATTCCATGGCAAAAACCACAGACAGCGAATAACTCCTCACCGTCGATTCCTTCATCGGAACCGACCGGGTACTGTTGCGCCCACGCGGACGGCACAAATACCAGGCACAAAAACATTAAAATTTTTCTAATTACTATTGATTTCACAATCACGTCATCAAGCCAATTAATCACTAACATCACTTTGGCTGCCCCTTATTGCTGCTTCTGCCCAGGGTTCGCGGGATTCCTCCAAACGCGCCTCGAAATCGCGACCTTCCCCTTCAACATAAAAATTACCTGGCCTGTTTGTCGGGGCGGCGCGCCGGGATTCAACATCCTGCATTGCCGTGAGCACAGCAAGCAACTCACTCATTTTCTCCAGATTCTCAGTGGCCAGATCGTTTTGTTCGTTAGGGTCGTCAACGATATTGAATAATTGAGCCTCTTCCCTGACTCCTCCATTCTCGAGACGCACCAATTTCCAGGGCCAATCGATGACCGCTCGGTGATCTCTTGCGCCAAACACCATGACTTGTGATTCGCTTGGCTCGTTGCCAGTGATCGCTGCCCACATACTTTGCCCGTGAGCATCATCCACGACCGAAGCGTCGCCACCGACCGCATCCAACAGGGTTGGCAACCAATCGTAAACAATAATGGATTGCTCCATCACACGGCCGCCTTCGACGTGGCCTGGCCACCAGACAATCCCCGGAACCCGTATACCCCCCTCATAAGTGTTGCCTTTTCCTCCGTTCAAGGAACCATTGCTGGCACCATGGACCAGGGAACCTCCGTTATCGCTGGAAAAGACAATAATCGTTTCTTCGAGTATTCCTTCCGCTTCCAGCGCTTCGATAATCGCGCCAATTCCCGCATCTGCGTGGGTGACCATTTCCGCGTACGCATATCGATCTCCCGCCTCGGCAGCTTCATTCAAGCCGCTAATAGTGGGTACAGTTTGCAGTGGCGTGTGCGGCGCGTTGTAAGCCATATAGAGAAAAAATGGCTTATCTTCTTGTCGGGATTCGATCACACGCAATGCCTCAGCGGTCAGCAAATCAGTAGTATGCCCCTCCTCTCGTAATGACTTACCCTGCCGCTGCCAGTCCAGGCCACCCGCGCCCACATGAGTATAAAAATCGGTCCAGCCACCCAGAAATCCATAGTGGGAATCGAAACCTCTGGATATTGGCCAAAAATCGGTATTGGCCATTCCCAGGTGCCATTTACCCGCGATAAACGTCTGATAACCCAGCTCTTTAAAATATTCGGGCATAAGCTTTAAACCCAACGGCAACGATTTGTCGACAGCCATGGGAGCATCGACACCATGGTACAAAGGATTTTGCCCCGTCAATAATGCCGCTCTGGTTGGGCTACAGATAGGGTAGACGTAATTTCTATCCAGGCGCACGCCGTCGGCTGCCATCTGATCCAGAACGGGCGTGGCGATTTCACTACCGTTATATCCGACGTCGCCGAAACCCATATCATCGAGCAGAATAAACACCACATTGGGGTACTGATCAGCACTGGATTCGCTCACCAGCCCTACGTCCGACACCCCTTCACCCAAAACCAGAGTCTGTTCCTGCACGGTTTGTTCTTCGTTTGCTGTTTCTGTACAAGCGACTAAAGTCATAGCCATAGTACCGACAATAGTGCCAGCCAGGATCACGCCTACTCTTATTTTCATTTCAATTCTCCAAATAACTCAATTTTTGATCGACATACTTATGGTTTATAACGACGCGTCAAATACGATACGTCCACCAACCATCGTCATTTGCGGTTCAATATAGAAAATCTCTTCAACTGGAACCGTCATGTAATCCTTGTCCAAAACCACTAAATCTGCGAATTTACCGACTTCCAAAGTACCCAGATCATCATCTTTATGCAGCAAATAAGCGTTGCTTCGCGTATGCGCAATCAAAGCTTCTTCGCGCGTCACCGGCTCCTCAATAATAGTGTTACCGTTTATCGATTGTCCACTTACGACCCAACCCAGTGTAATGAAAGGTTGGTAAGCTGCGACAATACTCGCGTCAGTGCCCAACCCCCAAACGATGCCGCTATCTTGAATTTTGCGAATGGGTGGCTGTAAAAACGGAGGCATATTCATTGCCACGCTGTGCACAGCCAGGGTCAAACCTAAATCCTTTGCACGTTGAATACTCTCCTCCGAAATCGTCAAAACATGCTCCAAACTCCAACGTAGAGGTGCCAGGGGAGTCTGTTGGTTAATTTCTTCATAAGCACCCAAAATGCTCTGGATGGTGATATCCATCATGGAGTGCTCGTTGATTCGGTAACCACTTTGCGCAGCGGCGGTCGCAATTTGCTTGAATTCGGCCACCACATCGTCGCTGTAGGGTTCAGTAACATTTGGGAGATCAAACATGGGCAGGTAAACATGCTCACCAACACCCAAAAGACCCAGATAATCGTCGGTGCTGTTAGCCGTATTGCTATTGATTAGTTCAACAGTGACAGGAATATCTTCGGGGCCGTAGGCCTGATATTTCAGAGTGTGCCAAACACGTAGATTGAGCGGGCCGTTCTCGGACATTCGATCAAGCAGCGTAATATCCCCTTCAGGTGGACGGCCAACGTCATAGACACTGGTCAACCCGGCTTTATTTAGCTCAGAGATAACATCCAGTACATTTTGTTCGAGCTGGGCGGCGTTGACCGTAGGCATCTGCTCGTTTAACAATCCATAGGGCGGTTCGGCTACGATCAGAGGCGGACCATGACGAGAACCTTCAGAAGGGTCGATACCCACCGCCGCAAGGGCGAGGCTATTTGCATAGGCATGGCTATAAAGAATCTGCAAAAACAGTGGATTATCAGGAACCACAGCATCGAGTTCCTCTAGAGTAAAACCACCTGCTTGATCAGCAAACTGTCCTTCACTCCAACCACCTTGAACCATTAACCATTCGCCTGGCTCCATGCTCGAGGCTTTTTCAGCCAGTGCATCCAGCGCCGCTTGCCGAGAATTAATTCCATCAATACGAGCCTGCAAATTCCAGCGCTGAGGCATACGAATGAAATGCATGTGGTTATCGATCAAACCGGGAATGACGGTCTTGCCTTGCAGGTCGATCACCCGGGTATCTTCATTGATAAGGTCATCGACTGACGCATTACTGCCAACAGCAACAATCCGATCTCCACTAACCGCCAACGCCTGCGCGATGGAAAAATTCTGATCTACTGTTAAAATCTTGCC
The DNA here is from genome assembly GCA_018660405.1 of Pseudomonadota bacterium. Lineage (GTDB taxonomy): Bacteria > Pseudomonadota > Gammaproteobacteria > Arenicellales > Arenicellaceae > UBA10349. The sequence continues at coordinate 8,160 of JABJKL010000009.1, forward strand.
GCTAATAAAAACAGTATCTGCGGTAACCTCTGCTTCACCAAGCTTTGCATCCTGAACCTCTATTCCAGTGTTTTCGGTCTGACGATCGCAAGCCGAGACGAACAGGCCAACGCTGGTTAGGATTACGATAGTTAAATGCTTGAAATTCATTTTTGCCCCTAATTTTACCCCTATAGACGGAACAGATACGCTCCTGATCGCTTTACCTTATAATTTTCTATAATATGAAATATATAGCATAACTATATATTTTTCTTCCAGATGCCCAACAAAAAGGAGCCCAATTTGGCTAAGCAAATTCGACGGCTGATTACCGGTCATGATGAAAATGGCAAAGCAATATGCATACAGGACGGTAATGCCAGTTGCGTGCTTTCAAGAAAAGAAAGAGAAGGCGTAACACTAACCAATCTTTGGCAAATCGACGCTTCGCCCGCCGAATTTGACGGGGCTGAAGAAACCGTCGATAGCCCGCTGGTACTTCATCCGCCAAGCAATGGTAGCGTATTTAGAATCGTGGAATTTGAGCCGGAGGATCCGGCGGTCATTGCAAACGCCGATGGTAAGACGGCTTTCGCCGCCATGGGGGCTGCACACAATGTGATCGAAAATGCTCGCCATCCGTATATGCATCGTACCGACACTGTGGATTACGGGATTGTACTGAGTGGTGTGATAACCCTGATGCTGGATGAAGATGATTATTTACTCAAAGCCGGCGACACCTTTGTGCAGCGCGGCACCAACCACGCCTGGTCCAATCGAGGCACCGAAACCTGTCAAATTGCTTTCGTACTGGTCGATGCAGTAGCCAAACATGGGAATGTAGAATGATACGCAAACTAACTATTCTAATTGCGTTATTAAGTTTGACCGCCTGCGCACCTCCCGAAGCAGGCGGTGAACTCCGGCTTGGCACCGCCAGCCTGGGTGGCGCTTACTATCCACTTGGGCAAAGCATCGCAAACCTGGTGAATAAATACGGCGGAGGCGTCAGAATGGTGCCACTGGTCACCGCCGGTTCTCTACAAAACCCCCGCTCCCTGATGCAAGACGAGATAGAAGTTGGCATAACCAACGCCGATCTGGCCTATTTTGCGGTCAATGGCCTGCCGCCTTATACAGACAAATTAGCACTCCGCTCGCTGGGCGTATTGCATCCTAGCGTATTGCAGATGGTCACACTGGCGGACTCGCCATTGAATACCTTCGAAGACATCCGCGGCAAGCGAGTTGCGGTAGGCCCGGCGAACGGTGGCACACTCGCTTTTCTTGAAGTGTTGTTGCGCGAGCACGACATGACCATAGATGACATCAGTTCAAATTATCTGTCTTATACGGACGGTTTTTCGCAACTTGCTGACGGCAATGTTGACGCCAGTTTCGGATTAATTGGCGTTCCGGGTGCAGCAATCTCTCAGTTGCGTGCCAGCGAGGAAATAAAATTTCTTGATATAGACGAATCGATAATGAGCACCATTCTGGAAAAATATCCGTACTACCGGTCATTCAGCATTAGCCGCGATACCTATAACACTGCGGAAAATGCCGTCGCGCTGGGGGTCAGTAATTTGTTAATCGTGCGCGAAGACCTGCCCGACAGCATTGCATATAGTATCGTAGAATCGGTATACGGCCATATGCAGGAATTCGCCTCGAGCAATGCCAATGCGCGACAAATTGACCCCGCGAACCACAGCTTGTCGCCAATACCTACCCACCCGGGAGCCACTCAATACTTTGAGACGCTAGATGCCCAATAATAACGCCGAGGCTAACCGTTTGACCTCTTGGCTGGCTCTTCTACTCGGCCTGTTTCATCTGCTTAACGTCTCCGGTTTTATTGTCTTGTCTACGATGGTCATTCGCATCGTTCATTTGACCACCATCATGGGCCTCGCCTTTCTTACCAGCAAACAGCTCACCCGCAAACAAGCACAAACCAACACGCTGCAATGGAAAACCCTGCCAGCTTATGCAGCCACACTACTCGCGGGGGTATCCGGTGTTTTTGTGCTCAGTCGTTGGGAGGCCATCGCACGAAGCGGTACGATCGATAATCTGGACATCATCGCCGGAATCATCATTATTGCGTTAGTGATTCTCGCCGCGCTTTTCTTTGTTGGGCGCGCATTGGCCATCATCACGTCGGTATTCCTGCTGTATCCGTTTTTCTGTCAGTACCTGCCGGGAATTTTTTACAGTCGTGGCTTTGCTGCCGAACGGGTGATAAATTTTCTGGTGCATACCAGCCAGGGCGTCTATGGAATACCCATCGGCGTTGCTTCGACCTACATCATTCTATTCACCATTTATGGGGCTTTTCTCAGTCAGTTTGGCGCTGGTGACTTCTTCTTCAAACTTGCGCGCTCACTCACCCGTGGCTTAACCGCGGCATCGGCAAAAGCTGCGGTATTATTCAGTGCCCT
>JABJKL010000172.1 GCA_018660405.1 Pseudomonadota bacterium
ATTGCACATTAATTCCAACCTTGTTGCCTCTGGGGTCTAACCGTAACCAGCCGTATGGTTCAAGATAAACAGCGTTTAATCCATGTAAACAAAAAGGCGGTTGATCACCGTCAATCGTCAAGCGCTGATAACACAAACCAGCGGGCACCTGATTAGCCCGCAATAGTGCGGCCAATAAATGACTTTTGGCGTAACAGTAACCGGTGCCAAACCTTAAGACATCTGATGCCACGACCGTCACCGGGTTCAGCTGAAAGTCCTGGCTGTGTTTTATATCGTCCCGCACATATTCAAAACATGCTTTGATGAGGTCCACTTCATTTTGAGCATTTTCAGCCAAGGCTTGGGCCTTTGCGACAATGCTTGAATGCCTGGAGTCGATATATTTACTCGCGGTCAAAAATTCGCGCAAATGTTTATCAACCATTTATGCCGGTGGGCTTTCCGTCAATACTGGTGACATTAAGCTCTTGCCAGTACGATTTGATTTCTGCTTCGCCTTTGTTGGCATTCCATCGCTGGAGGTTTTCCCGGTCTGCTTCGAACTGAAACAATGGCACCTGGTAGCCGCATGAGGTTTGCACCGAATCTACGCTGACGTCGTAAATCTGTCGCGCGCCAATATTTTCATCAAACAGGCTGTATAACTCCGACCACCCGGAATCCCGAGGGTGAAGGGTTCGCGCGGTACCATATAGCCGCAAAATCATCGGCTTACCGCCAAACGAACAAAACATTAGCGTTATTCGGTTCAGGTTGAGCAGATGCGCCGCGGTTTCGTTACCACTGCCGGTTAAATTAAGCCACACCACACGATTTGGCCCTAACACGCGAAGCGTATTGGCACCTTTGGGTGAAACGTTAACTCGTCCATCAACATCGGCGGTAGCGATAAAGAATAAATTTTGCTGCTCGATAAAATCGCTTAGTGTGTCGCTGATACTGTCGTATTGAGTCGCCATACGGGTCACCTAAATTTAGGGGTAAGTTATGTGGTTAAGTTATATGGTTATCTACTTCAAGCTCATTGCGAATATTCCAGGAAAAACTCGTATCCAGATTCAAGTTTCGGCAAGCCCGCGACCCAAAGAATTTCGGAACCACTCTTAACGCCCCACAACTTATTCCTGCGCCAAACAGGCATTCGATGGTCTTGCACTAATTTGCCCAAGGCTCGCGCTTTTCGGTGTCGATAATCGCATTCATCTTCTCGAGATAAACCGGCAATCTCTAATTTCGGGGCTTGATTCAGCGTTGAATTCTCAACATGGGCGCGCAACTGACGCCCGCCACCCATTAACCATGGTCGCGATGAATCTAGCCACTCACCTTGTTTTAACCACTTCTGTTCTCCATCAGGCACATAGTAAAGCTCCCCTCGATAGCCATAAAAACAGGCGTCAGCAACGTGATAAGAAAACTGCTGGCTAAGTTCACCACGGCACCATCGGGCAATCTCAAGTAAAGCAGATCGCGGCGGCGACTGCAGGCCGACAGACTTAAGCCAGTAGCGAACCACATTGATCACCCGGGCTTGGCTGAGCTTTTTTACGCCTGCGACGGGCAAGCAATAACTTCCGTCCAACGGGTTTGGAGAGAGATGATTTATAGCTTGATCTTCGCGCGCGACTTCCTCTAACAATTCTTGTGTCTCGCGCATATTATCGGCAAGTCTGATTAGGTTTGCCTGCGTACCGTTGCGCGCCTCTTCGAGCAAAGGCAACAGCTCATGACGAACACGATTGCGAAGAAACTCAGGGCTGCGATTGGAAGGGTCTTCGATCCATTTTAAATTATGGGCTTGCGCGTATTTCTCAATAACCGCTTTGCTCACCGGTAAAAAAGGCCTTAACAAGGTAACGCCATTGCGCACTGAATGCCCGCTGATTCCAGCCAGACCTGCGATACCGCTGCCACGCATTAAATTTAGTAGCACTGTTTCGGCCTGGTCGTCCTGATGATGTGCCGTAGCTAATGCTGCATGCGCACCGCTTATTTCAGCCATAAACCACTGGTAGCGCGCCTCCCGCGCGGCCGCTTCGGGCCCTTTTCTGACTAATAGCTCATCACCAATATCGAGCTTTATGCTGCGCATCTCAAACCCAAGCTGTTGACAAATTTTCTCACAATGAAGCTGCCACTCATCAGACCGTTTTTGCAAGCCGTGGTTCGCGTGTAGTACGGTTAATTTGACATTCTTGCCGACAAGCAGCGCGCCAAATGCATGCAATAATGCGGTTGAATCCAGGCCACCGCTATAAGCCAAATAAACACTGTTCAGTTGTTTATTTTCAATGACTTTTAAAGCATTTTTGCAAGCATCGTCTATGCTCATTTGCCTAACACTCACAACCAGTACTCACGGCTCAAAAATTTACCTGTACAGCTTCTTCCCCAACCAGTTGCTGCAGGCTTTTAATCTTTTCAACTTTGGGTACAACCAAACAACTGTCGCCAGCATCGATTTCACATATGCCAGCTGAAGATACGACCTTAAATGTCACCTTGCAACGACCGCCCTCTGACGGTTCCAACAGATCTTTCATCTTGGGCACTAAACCGTTGTGAAGCTGCTCTTCTTTGAGGGTGACAATTAAACGGCGTGCCATCTGCTCGCGGGCATGATCCAGATCGTAAATTTCATCGGCTGTCATGCGCACACCACCGGTGAATTTGTCATCGGACAACGTGCCTTTAATGACCAATATATTGTCATTGCGAATAACATCGCGCTGCTCTGCGTATAATTCTCCAAAAGCAATTACATCGAGCCGTGCCGTTTTATCATCGAGTGTGATGATTGCCATCTTGTCGCCGCGACGTGTATTGATGGTTCGCATTCCCACAACAAGCCCCGCAATCACCACCTGACTGGTTCTGGCTGGGTTAACATCTTCCAGACTGCAAGAAATTAATTGCGCTAGCTCCGCCTGATAAATATCAATGGGGTGCCCACTCAAATACAAACCTAATGTTTCTTTCTCAGCCTGCAATCGAGTCTGCTTGTCCCACTCCGCCACATCAGCATACTCGGCCACCGCTTC